>CAXTUO010000040.1:0-12460 GCA_964247175.1 uncultured Acetobacteraceae bacterium
GGGCGGTCCGGCGCAAGGGTTCGACGTTTGCAAGGTGCTGGGCGGTCATGATGCCGCCCTCTTCCATCAGCCGCGCAAGCCGGGCCGGGTGGACCCGTGTGGTCCGTTCACGGGCGACCCCGATGCCGCGCACCCAATCCAGCCGGTCGAGCAACGCCACCATGTTGCCCGGCGCCGGCGCCTCTGGCGCATCGCGCAACCAGGCGAAGCGGGAGCGCCGCACGGCTGGGTCAGTCACGAGCAGGCCGGCCAGCGCGGACTGCTCGGCTCCGGTCATCCCATCCGCCAGGACCTGGAACGTCCGCTGGCGGGCACGGGCGCGGGCGGCAAGGCCGACCCGCTCCAGCACCGCGGCGTCCGGCACCAACACGCCCCGCGCACGAATATGGGTGAGCATCGCTTGGACAATGGGCTCGCCGCGGTCCGTCGCCCACGCCGCGTCGGCGCCGACCTGCAGGCAGTCGCGCCAATCGCTCAGCCGAAAGCTACGCAGCCCCAGAATGGCCTGCAGCTCGGCCGCGTGCTCGCGGCGGGTCTGGTCGCGCCGCGCGTAGTCGGCGAACATCGTGGGCGGGATGCCGAGCTGGCCAGCCACGAAGTCCAGCACCGCCACGGGCGGCTGCTGGCCGGGACCGAGGCCCTGGCCTGGGTAGCGGAGCAGGCAGAGTTGCACGGCGAAGCCGAGACGGTTCACGCTGCGGCGCTTGGACCGGAGCAGCAGGAGGTCATCGGGACTGAGCACGTAGTGCTTGGCCGTCTCGGCCGGGGTTGTTGGGACGTCAAACAAGCGGGCGCGTTGTTCTTGGGACAGCAGGGTGCGGCGGGACATGACGGCCTCGGTGGTGGGGACCGTTCATAACCCGCTTGCCATTCATTGCCGTTATGCAATACGTTATTGAAAGCGCAAACGCTGGATCTTGGGGCCGTCCCTGAACTCGTGCGCAAACGGCCGTTTCCAAAAGGGAAGTTCATGCCGGACAAGCCGATTGAAGGCGTCATCTATCGTCCCAGGGTGGACAGCAGGGTCGGACGGAGAGTGCTGGCGGTGCACCAGTGCCACAAGACGCATTCTCCCTGGTGGTCGGTCGACTACGTCGACGAGGGCGACATCATCGTGAAGCATGTCGGCGAAGGCACATGGCTTGCCTGGATCGAAGACACCCTTGCGCAACCGGCATCTGAACGCGCCAGCTCTGATCTTGGAGGAAGCGGAGCTTCGCTCCCGCGCTGACGATCCTCCAATGCTGCTCGGCTATCTGCGGATCTCAAAGGGCGACGGGCAAAACACGGCGCCGCAGCGGCGAGCGCTGCATGAGGCCGGGTGCAAGCGGTTCTTCGAGGAGATGGCGTCGGGCGGGCGCTGGGACCGGCCGGAGCTGCACCGCATGCTGGACCAGCTCCGCGAGGGCGACACGGTGGTGGTCTGGAAACTTGACCGCCTGTCCCGTTCGCTCAAAGACGTGCTGCACATCATGGAGAAGATCGCCGACGCGGGCGCCGGCTTCCGCTCGCTCACCGAGAACATCGACACCACCACGCCGGCCGGGCGCATGATGATGCAGATGGTTGGCAGCTTCGCTGAGTTCGAGCGGGCCATGATCCGCGAGCGCACCAGCGCCGGCCTGATCGCCGCCCGGGCCGAGGGCCGCGTCGGCGGGCGGCGCCCAAAGCTGACGACCGCACAGCGGGCCGACGTCGCCGAGAATGTCACGTCGGGTCGACGCACCGCGGCGGAGATGGCCCGGCTCTACAAGGTGAGCGAACCCACCATCAGCCGGCTGATGGCTGCCCATCGCCGCAGTGTGGAGATGGCCGATGCCGCGCAGACGTGAAGCCGGCATCAGCGGCGCTGCGCAGATCGCCGGCGTGCTGCCGTTTTCCGCGCTGGATGAACGGTTGGCCATCGTCGGCACCTCCGGCTCCGGCAAAACCTACGCCGCCAAAGGCTGGGTCGAGCGGCTGCTTGACACCGGCGCCCGCGTTTGCGTCGTGGACCCGCTTGGTGTCTGGTGGGGGCTGCGGGCCCGCGCAAATCCGCAGGATTTCGCCGGGGCCGACAGCGCCGCGGCCGGCTACCCGGTCGTGGTCTTCGGCGGCCGGCACGCCGACATTGCTCTTGATGAAGGCGTGGGCGCGGCACTCGGGCGCTTGATCGGCATGGGCCAGCTTGCCTGCGTGGTGGACCTGTCCGAGCTGGGCAGCAGCGCGGCCCGGCGCCGCTCATGGCGGCATTCGCGGAGGCGGTGTACGACGCCAACACGGAGCCGCTGCACCTCGTGCTGGACGAGGCCGACCTTTGGGCGCCTCAGCGTCCGCAACCTGACGCCTCCCTGCTGCTCGGCCGCATCGAGGAGATCGTCCGCCGCGGTCGCGTGCGCGGCTTCATCCCCTGGCTCATCACCCAGCGTCCGGCCGTCGTGCACAAGGATGTCCTGAGCCAAGCCGACATCCTGGTTGCCATGAAGCTGACCGCCAGCCAGGACCGCGACGCGATCGGCGGCTGGATCGAGGGCCAGGCTGACCGCATCGAAGGCAAGCGCATCCTGGCTGAACTGCCACGCCTGGGCCGTGGCGAAGGCTACCTGTGGGCGCCAGGCTACAATGTGCTGGCCCGGGTCGCCTTTCCGGCCATCCGAAGCTTCGACAGTTCGCGCACTTCCCGCCGCGGCGAGCGCATTGCCACGCCGGGCACGCTGGCCGAGGTCGACCTGCCGGCCATCACCGCCGCGCTTGCCAAGGTGGGCGGGCCCGGAGAACAGCAGGTAGGCAGCGCTGGAAGCAGGCATGCGCAGCGAAACCGTACTTGCGACTTGCGCAGGCTCACGACGCTACGTCGGCAGTTCACAGAGCGGGAACGCTTGCTCATGGAGCAAGAACGCCTGCTCACGGCGACTCAGGCGCGGGTCACCGAGCTGGAGATGGCGCTGGTGGAGGCGGAGCGGGGCCGGGCGGAATGGCGCGAACGGCTGGATGAGATCGCGCGACTCGCTTTAGGGCATCCAAACGATGGGAACGGCGCCGAGCGACCTGTGGCGTCCCACGCTGCTGTCCCAGTTCCAGTTCCGTCTGTCGCACCTGAGAACGGACAACCGCCTCTCTTGAAACCTTCCCAGTCAATCATCGGCCCACGTTCAGTGGGCGCCGACCTGCATCCGGCAGCGCGCAAGCTGCTGGCCGCCCTGGCGCAGCACGCGCCGGCGCGGTTCACCTGGGGCCAGGCTGCCACGCTTGCGGGCCTCAAGCCCTCCGGCGGCCACTACAACGCTGGACGCAAGCAACTGCGCGACCAAGGCTTTGTGGAAGAGGCTGCGGACCTGGTCGCCGCCAGCCCTGCCGGGCTTGAGGCCGCCGGGAAGGTTCCGCCCGCGCCGTCCACGTCGGCCGAGCGCTTGGCGCTGTGGTGCGAGCGGCTGCCCAGCCCGGCACCGGAGATGCTGCGCACGCTCGCCGCCCATGGCGAGCGCTACACCGAAGCAGTCGACCTCGCAGCCACCCTCGGCAAGAAGCCGACCAGTGGGCATTGGAACAGCGGCCTCGCCTTGCTGCGCAACAACGGCCTCATCGAAGCCGATGGCAAGCGCCTGCGAGCAAGCGAGCTGTTCCGCTGATCACCGCTTAACGTGCAATTTTGAGCAAATGGTGAAGTGACCCCGAATACGCCGCCCAGCAAGCTGACCACGTGGTCCTGCGCGTTGCCTGATGCGGTTCCTTGTCGATGCCCAGCTTCCGCCCGCACTCGCCCGCTGGCTCGCCGCCCAGGGGCACGAGGCGGAACACGTCGCTGATCTTGGGATGCAGGGCGCGTCCGACACCGCGATCTGGACCCACGCGTCGACGTCCTGTGCCGCAGTCGTCACGAAGGACGAGGACTTCGCCCAGCGCAAGGTGCTGAGCCGCACGGGGCCGGTCATTGTATGGATCAGGCCTCCGAACACCCGCCGCCGCGATCTCCTTGCATGGTTCGGGACCGTCCTGCCCAACGTCGTGGCGGCCGTGGAAAGGGGGGAAACCCTGATCGAGGTGACATGACGCCGGGCGCAAACGGACAGCCCAGTGGGCAAGACTAAACCGCTGCCCTCAGCTCCTTCGCGGCCCGGAACACGAGCTTGCGGCTCGCCGCGACCTCCACCGGCTCGCCGGTGGCCGGGTTGCGCGCCGTCCGCGCCGGGCGGTTCCTGATCTCCAGCACGCCCAGTCCGGCGATCCGCACCTTGGCGCCGGTCTTGATCTGCGCCACCAGGTCGCCGACCAGCTCGGCCGCGAGCGCCTCCGCGTCCCGCTTCGGCAAACCCCGGCGCTCGGACAGCCCGGCGGCCAGGTGTTTCAGCGTGACCGTGACCGGCTTCGGCGGCGGGGGTGCTGCTTTCGCTTCCGCCGGCGCCGCTTTCGCGCCGCCGCGCGCCGGAGGTGGTGCCGCCGCCTTGGGGGATGCCTTCGCGCCCGGAGCCTTGGCAGCCGGCTTCGCTGTTTTCGCGGCCGGCTGTGTTGGCGCCTTCGCCGGCTTGGTCGTCGTGGTGGTGTCCTTGCGCGCCATGGTCCCATGCTCTGTTCAAGTTCGGGCGCAAAGAATCACGTGCGGCGCAGGCGAACAACCCTGCGGGGCGTGGCGACGGTCGCTCGCGTGTGCGGCATCAGTGTCGTTGAGGCGTTCGACGCCGGGCTGGAGCTGTGCGGGGCCGCGGTGCGCGCCGTCCTGACCCTGCCCTGGAACAGCGGCCAAGCTAAAGGGCAGATCGACCGCTTCAAACTGGTGAAGCCGCAACGCTACGGCCGCGCCGGCTTCGACCTGCTGCGACGGCGCGTCCTGATGGCGGCATGATCCACGCAAAGCACGGAGGGCCACAGAAGTCGTCCGCGATGTCTCCCTTTCGGACAGACAGCATGCTACCCACGCTTGTGTCATACTCTGCGCGCGCCCAGCCGATGACGAGCCTGTCCCACCCGCTGCGCATCGACGCCGTCGCGGTCCCGGGAGGGGGGCTGATCGGCATGACGTTCTGCCCCGGCAAGAAGCAGCCGGACGCTGCAATGGGCGCCTGGGACCGCGACCTCGATCTCGACCTCGCTTGCGTGCGCGAGTGGGGTGCGGTCGCCGTCGTGACCCTCATGGAAGAGCACGAACTGGGCAAGTACCAGGTCGAGCGCCTCGGCGCGACGGCCGGGGCGCTCGGCATGGAATGGCACCACCTGCCGATCATCGACGTGGATGTCCCGCGCGAGCCGTTCGAGGCGCTCTGGGTCCGCTCCGGCCCCAGGCTGCGCGAGCACCTGGCGGGCGGGCGGCGCATCCTCCTGCACTGCCGCGGCGGCCTGGGCAGGACGGGGACGATCGCGGCGCGCCTGCTCGCCGAACTCGGCATG
This sequence comes from uncultured Acetobacteraceae bacterium, assembly GCA_964247175.1. Classification (GTDB taxonomy): domain Bacteria; phylum Pseudomonadota; class Alphaproteobacteria; order Acetobacterales; family Acetobacteraceae; genus CAHJXG01. Next base: position 5,362 of record CAXTUO010000040.1, read on the forward strand.
CCTGCGCAGGCTGCCGTTGCCGCCGTTCGCGAGGCACGGCCCGGCACGTTGGAGACCCGCGCCCAGGTCGCCCACGCGCTGGCCGTGCTGCCCATCCTCTCCGCTGCGGGGCCGGGCAAGGGCGGCGGTTGACGCGGGAAGCGACAGCCAAGGCGATCTTCCGTCAGCGCGCGGACGTGGCGGATAACTGGTGGCCTTTCTCGTCGTAGGTGTAGATCGTGGCGCCGCGCTGGATGTTCACGGTGCCGCTCGTGTAGCTCCGCAACCCGTCTTTCGGCCCCGTGCCGGCGGACAAAGCCGTGAGCTGGTGCCCCGCTGGAGGTGCTGCAGAAGCGCGCCTCCGACCTTCTCGGGCCGTTCGTGGGAGAGACGGAGGCCAACATCGCCGCGGCCTTCGCCGAGGCGCGCGAGGCCGGAGTGTTCCTGGTGTTCGACGAGGCGAACAGCCTGCTGGGCGACCGCGGCGGCGCGGTGCGGAGCTGGGAAGTCAGCCAGGTGAACGAGATGCTGACCTGGGTGGAGCAGCACCCGCTGCCGTTCGCCTGCACCACCAACCTGCCGGACCCGGCCAGCCTGCGGCGCCTCCTGGTCAAGCTGCGCTTCGGCTGGATGACCGCGGCGCAGGCGCGGTCGGCGTTCCGCCGGTTCTTCGGGATGGAAGCGCCGGGCGGGCTTGATGCGCTGCGGACGCTGACCCCGGCCGGCTTCGCGCTGATGCGACGCCGGGCCGCGCTGACAGGGGAGCTGGGCGATGCCCGTGTGCTGCAGCGGCTTCTCGCCGCCGAGTGCGAGGGCCGCGCCGGGGTCCGCGGCCCGGTGGGCTTCCGGGCGGCATGACGTCTGCGTCCGGTTCTGGCGTGCCGGCGTGCCATCTGTGCGGGATGACAGCCGGCGCATGGGCGGGGCGTCAGCGACGGGAGACCAGGATGGCAATCGGCAGCGCAGTGCAGCGGGGCAGCTTCGTCTACGTATATGACGAGAAGGGGCGGCAGCTCGCAACGGTTCCGGCAGGCGAGGGAATGCAGGGCTACACGGGATCGGCCGTCAGCGTGAAGCGGGGCGCCTTCATCTACACCTATGACGAGCGTGGGCGGCAGGTCTCGACCACACCCGCCCGCTGACGCGCTGCGCGTCAGTCCCGGACAGGCTTACGGGGCCGACGTGGAATGAACATGGTCCAAGGCCCAAGAGGTCCGTCGATGCGGGGGTTTCGCCACCGGGAGGACCAGATGGATGGGGACGCGCGCTTTGAGCTGAGCGACCAGGGCCGGCCCTTGCTTGATGCCGGGCACGCCCTTGTCGCCGAAGCGCCCGCCGACAGGGCCGCGGGACATGAGGCCGATGCAGCGGCGAGCGTCACGTGGCTCTCGGCCCGGCCGGAGTATTGGCCACTGCTCCCCGGAAACGGGGCGCCGGTGTGGGGCGTGGCATGCCTCCTGTTTGGGATCGGGAAGGGTGGCGCCGGGTGGCATGCGCGCCTGGCGCGCTCGGATTGGTTCGCCGGGCTGGAGCCGCGGGCGGAGGATCTCGCCGTCGCAGGTGGCGTCGCCCGCGGTGGCTGGGCCAGCGGGGCATCCGGAGATGAGGGCCACCTTGCCACGGCGGCCGAGGCCTTTTTCGCGTCCGCACCGCTTCCGAGCGCGTGGTATGCCGCCGTCGCCGTCCCGTGCGGGATCGGACCGGCCGAGCAATCGGCCGCGCTCGGCCTGGTTGGCGCCTTGACGAAGCGGCGCGACCTATTGGGACGTCGAATAGCCGTGGTCGTGACGGTCGAGGCCGTGTCCGGGTCCGAGCAGGTCGGCGCGTTCGTAGGGCAATTGCTCGACCGCGGCGCCTTCGTGGTGCGCGGTGGTGCAAGCCCGGGTGCTGCAGGTCGCAACCACCTGCACCACTTCCCGCTACGGGCTGTGGTGATCCCGCGCCGGGGCCGGCTGGTTTGCGTGGACCTTGCCGACTACCTGCTCACCTGGCGACCGGGGCGGGTCGCCGACCTGCACGTGCTTCCCGCGGACTGGGACCCCGCCAGGCAGGCTCTGCGCACGCTGCTGCTACCCAGCCAGCGCAGCGACGGCGTGCGCGCGCTCAACCTTGGATTCCAGCCCGACGCCAACCAGAGCCTGTCAGAGATCGACCGCTTCGCGTCGCGGTGCTGCGATTGGCTGCTGGCGCCGGGTGGCGACGCAGTGTTCACCGACACGGACCGGCTGGACGGCCGCACCGGCTTGGTTGACCTCCTGGTCATCCACGACGCAACGACTGGCGAGTGAAGCAGCCGCGCCGGGCATCCGGCCTGCCTCGGCCGTGCAGCGCCCGGGAGGCGGCCCGCTAATCTATTGTCTATTCGAAGCGACGCTCCGTCACTTCCTCCACCCAGGCCGAAACCACCACCGTGGCCGGACCATAGCGGGCCTCGTCGAAGCTTTGGGTCAGCTCGGTCGACTCCAGGTTCAGCTCCAGCGTCCGCGCGCCGTGCGCCCGCGCCGTTTCTGCGAAGCCCGCGGCGGGATAAACTTGCCCGCTTGTGCCGATCGCGACGAACAGGTCGCAGTTCGCTTCCAGCCACTGCCCGATCTCATCCATGTAAAGCGGCATCTCGCCGAACCAAACGACGTGAGGGCGTAAAGCCCTGGCGCCGCAGACGGGGCAAAGCGCGTTGGCGAGGCCCGCGCCCTCGAACGGGGACACCTCGCCGCAGCGCAGGCACCGCGCCTTGGCGAGTTCGCCGTGCATGTGGAGCAAGGAGGGTTGGCCTGCCCGCTCGTGCAGGTCGTCCACGTTCTGGGTGACGACGAGCACGGGGCCGGGGTGCTCGCGCGCGAGGCGGGCAAGGGCAAAGTGGGCGGCGTTCGGCTGGATCGCGGGGTCGCGCATCTGGACGCGGCGGGCGTCGTAGAAAGCCTGCACGCGTGCGGGGTCTCGGGCGAAGGCTTGCGGCGTGGCCACGTCCTCGATCCGCACCTTAGCCCAGAGGCCGTCCGGGTCGCGAAAGGTGGCAAGGCCGCTCTCGCGGCTGATGCCCGCGCCCGTGAGGACGACGATGCCCGGGGCGTCCGATCCCCCCGATCCCGGGACCCCGGGGAACTCCCTCCGGTCCTTGTGGTGAGCTTGGTCCCGGATCCGTTGTTTCTGCTGGTCCATGCGATGCCCCAAAAGGTAAGGACGGATGTCTGGTGTCGTCGGTTGGGTAGCCCCTCTCAGCGCGCCGGCGCCGTCGAGAGCTGCCGGCCCCTCTCGTCGTGGGTGTAAAGCCAAGAGCCGCGCCGGACGCTGACGGTCGCACCCGTATAGCTGTGCAGCCCGTCTTGCGGCCCGGAGCCGGCCGGCAGCGTCACGGTCTGCTTCCCTCTCTCGTCGTAGACATACACCCAAGCCCCACGCTGGACCGCGCTCCCGATTGCCAAGATCATGTTTTCCTTGCCATGTTGGATTTCTGAGCCGGCCCAGCCGGGCCGGAGCCGCCGTCCGTCATGTCACGTGGCCATGGACCGGCAGCACGCGCGCGGGCGTGCGCTCGGCCGCGATGGCCCGGCCCGTCCGCAGGATCGCGCCGTCGCGCACCAACTGCGCCCAGGTGCAACCGCCGCCGTCGCTGCACCACAGCGCGAGGTGCGTCGCGCGCGCGAGTTCCTGGTTGACCCAGGCCAGCAGCCACTCGAACCCCTCCGCGCGCCAGAGCGCCTCGCGCGTCGGGTGGACGACCTGGAACTCGCGGTCCAGGTCGTGGTTCACCCATCCGGCCCCGCCGGGCGCCGGTTGCGCGTCCAGGTCCAGTGACAGCAGCATGTCCCAGAACACGCCGTCCCATTCGACGCCCACGCCGATGTCCCACTCGTCCATGAGCACGATGGAGATCGCCGGGTGAACGCCCCGGACGCGCAGCTCGGTGCACGAGGGCGACACCGCGCTCGCCAACACCGGAAAAGCAAAGCACCCCGACGCCGCACACAGCCAGGCCAGGAACGCTGCCCGGAACGGCCCGTGGCAGGCGTCGGCGTCCATGTCCGGCGCTGCCATGGCTGCGGTTCTGTGTGCCATCATCACAGCCGTGGCCAAGCCGCCCGACAGCGCCCTGCGCCGCCCCAATCCTTTCCCGTTCATCATGCGAATGCCTTTCCGCCGTGTGCCCGATGACCATGGCGACCTGCCGCGACAAAGGCGGTCGCACACGGGAACCCGTTCGGATGCGACCGCTCCTGACGCGGCGATCGGCCATGTCGGGCGCCGCACGGGAGGGATTTGATGGGTGGGAACATGAGTTCATGAGGCGCAAGCGTTCCCGCCCCCGCCCGGCCATTCAGCGCGCCTTCCACGCCTGGTACGAGGGGGCGAGCACGCGCTTCGCTGTTCCCGTCCTGCTCGGGCACCGCACAGACCGGAGCTGGACACTCACCCTCGGCGGCGGCACCACGCCCGCGCTGTGCTCCTGGCTCTACGGCTACGGCATCGCGGTCTCTGCGGAGTGGGGCGGGGTGTCGTGGGACTTGGTGCTGTGCCTGGAGGCGGCGCCCCAACGCACGCCGCTCGGCTACCTGGACCACATGGTCCTGCCCGAATACCGCGAGCCGTACGCGACCAAGGACGAGCTGTGGCGGGCTGAGTTGTTCGAGCCGTTCCTGCGCTGGGTGAACGAGGAGCTTGCCCCGGCGCGCCGCCTCGGGCTCTGGCGCACGGAGGAGGGCGGCGCGACCTGGGCGAAGCTGCTGCAGCCCGGAGACATGGCGCACCTCGACGTGGCGCGCGCCTATGCGCTGCTGCCCGTGCACGAGGGGGCGGGACGCCCGGCAACGATACCCTGAAACGGCCAGGACGCGGCCAGCCCGAAGCGCGCCCGGAGCACGATCAAGGCTGGATGGCCACGGTCCAGGTCCGCGGCCCAACCCAGCAGGCAAGCGCGCCCCAGCCGGCAGTCGGCGGGGCGCAGGAGGGCGGCCAGCTCCCAAGGGTCCTCGAACGGCTCCATCAGCCGCTCGCGCGGGCGGTCCAGGTAGTCGCGCATCAACGCCAACGGCTCGCTCGGGCGCCGGCCTTCCCAGCCATAGCCCGCTTCCCAGGTGGCAAGCGCCGGGCCGCGGGTCGAGCAGGGCAGATGGTCCGGCCCGGAAGGCAGGAACGGGCCGGGGAAGTCCCAGATGATGTGCCCGGCACGGCCGCGGCCCAGCATGGCCCAGTGGCGCGGCTCGTCAAAGGTGAACTCCTTCGTCACCTTCGCGAACACGTTGCAGTGGATGGCGAGCGGCAGGCCCGGCGCGAACAGCGCCTCGACGCGGCTCTTGAGCTTGCTCCAGGGCCGGGGCGAGTGGCCGTAGTTGTGGCGGGACATCACAGGGTCTCCTTGGGCTGGCTGCCGGGGGCGGCTTGGTCCATGGCACGCGCCGGACTGAGGGCGACCCATACGTTGTCCGGGCCCTGCGCCAGCCAGTGGGGTGTCAAGGACGAGTCGTGCGCCTCGGCGGCCCAGCGCTGCCCCGCCATGTCGGCGTACGTCAGGCGATGGCGGCACACATCGTCCCAGATGATGTGGTTGAGCCAGGCGACCTGGACGCAGGTGCCAGGCGGCACCGCGGCCCAACGCTGCTCAAAGGTCCTGCTCGCCTTTTCCCAGCACTCGTCTGACTTCGAGTTGAAGTCGTTCATGCTGATGCGCTCGGTCGCGACCACGACATCCCGCAGCGCCTCCGGCGTGGCGTTGCAAAGATAGACGAGGGTGTCGAGCTGGCGCGGGCGGAAGTCGGCGTAAAGGCATAAAGGGCCGGGCGCCCCATCGGGCAGCGTGATCTCGGAGGCGTGCTCCACCGACGGGGTCAGCAACTCGTGCATGAAGTAGCCCTGGCCGAAGATATCCTGGTCATCCGGCGGCTCGTACTTGATGTCCGGCTCCTTGAACGGATCACCGGAGCCGATGGCGGCGCGCGAAGCGATGATGAACTGCACCAACTCGCCCTGCCCGTATGCCATGTGGGCGGCGGCGGCGTAGGCCGGGCAATCCTCGGTCCCGCTCTCCCCCTCGCGCTCAGTGAACTCGCCAATCAGATCGAGGCCGTCCTCTTCGACGGCTTTGCGCATGGCCTCGCGCTGGAGCCGCAGGGCCAGGTCGGACGCTTCCGGCTCGCTGGGGCGGCTTCGGTAGTAAGCGACTGCTTTCCTCATCGTTTCCTGTCATGGCCGGAGTTAAAGGTCTTGGACGGCCCGGTAATGCGGGTCGGACCGAACGCTGCAGCGCGCCGGGTCGAGGCCAAAGGCGTGCAGCACCCGGCGCAGGACGGCAGGCGCCTGGAGCTTGCGGGCGGCATACAGCGTGAACCGGGCCGTGCGCGTGTCGAACACCACGCGCCCGCGCGGGAAGTGCTCGTACTCGTGCCAGGCGATCAGGGGCGGCAAGCCGCATCGGGCCAGGCCTGCGGGGCCGAGCCTGCGCCAGCCTTCCCAGACCTCGTGGTGCCCGCGCGGGTGGGTCAGGTGGTCGCCGTACGTCTCGGCCGCAACGAGCCGGGTGCGGTCGAAAACGAGCCGCAGCGGCCCGTGCCCATCCGGCACGCCCCAGACGATGCCCACGCAGGGCAGGGCGTCCACGCCCAAGATGACGGACGCACAAGGGCCGTCGCCGCCGGGGTCCGCGGGGAGCGGCGGCGTCTGTTGTATGCTCTCATCTGCCATGTTTCCCGGCCAGGCCGCCTTTCCTGATGCCCTGCAGACAATGGCAGGCCAGTGCGTCAGAAGCGGACGCGGCTCAGGCGGCGCGGCGCCTCAGCCAGCACGCGAGCGCCTCCTCCGACACCCGGCCGCGTGCGACCGCGACGAACACGGTCACGAGTTGCGCCGGGCGCGCGGCGACCTCGCGGCCGTTGGCGCGCAGGAACAGCAGGCACGCCGCGGCACCGATGCGCTTGTTGCCGTCGCGGAAGGCATGGTTCTTAATCAGGCCGTAGCCGTAGGCGGCTGCCAGGTCGAACAGGTCCGGCGGGGCATCGCTACCCTGCCCGTAGTGCCAGCGGTTGAGGGGGCGGTGCAGCGCGCTGAGGAACAGGCCCTCGTCGTTGAAGCCCGAAGGGCCGCCGAACTCGGCGACGAGCCTGGCGTGCAGCGCCTCGACCACCTCGCG
>CAXTUO010000041.1:0-12379 GCA_964247175.1 uncultured Acetobacteraceae bacterium
GCGGCGCACCTCGTCCACCCCGTCCGCCACCCGGCCGAGCGCGCCGAAGTTCCGCGCCCAGCGCATGGGGTCATGGGTGTCGTAGCGGGGCCGCCCGTCGGTATGGCCGCCGGTTTTCGAGATGGCCTTGCCGCACACCACCAGCCGGGGCGCCGGCGCCAGCCCTTGCTCCACCGCCTCCGCCAAGGCATACGGCGCGCCGCCCACGTCGCGCACCGTGGTGAAGCCGCGGTCCAGCATCCCCCGCATGATCGGCAGCGAGCGGAGCACCGCCATGGCGTCCGGCAGTTGCGCGTTCATCGTCAGGTTCATCATGCTGGCCACCACGTGGACGTGGCAGTCGATCAGCCCGGGCATCAGCGTGCGGCCCCGCAGATCGATGACCTCCCGGTTCTCCGCGGTCCCCGGCCGCGCCTCGGTGTCCCGGATCACGCCGTTCTCCACGAGGACGTGGCCTTCGCGCGGTTCCCCCTGCGTGGCGTCGGTGATGGCGGCGTTCAGGAACAGTGTCTGCATGGCTCGGCTCACTCCCGCTGCATCGACTGTAGGGCGGGCACGGCGAGCTGCGCCAGGGGCAGCAGGGCGCCGGGATCGACGTGGTTGTACCAGCCGCTCTCATGCAGCAGGTTCAGCACGGCCAGCACGCGCCCGTCCCAGCGCACGGACAGGTTGAGCACGCTTTCGCAGCCGAGCGACCAGATCAGCTCGTAATCGAAGAACACGGCGCGGATGTCTTCGCGGTCCCGCCCGACATAGGGTTCGCCGCGCTGCAGGACCTGACGCATCCAGGGCGACCCGGTGATCGGCTTCGCGCCGCCCGTGGGATACTCCGCCGGCATGTTGCTGTAGGCCCGGCGGATCTGGCCCGCCGCCGGGTCATGCAGCAGCACGGTGAACAGCTTGAAGCCCACCGTCCCGGCCAGGGCGTCCGCAAGGGCGTGCAGCGTGGCGCCGGGCTGGCCCGCGGCGGCCTGGGCGGCGGCGACCCTTTGCAGGGCCTCGGTCATGTTTTGCATCATGCGGCCTTCCCGTGCGCGAGTTCCTCGGCGGTGATGTCCTCAAGCGACCGGTTGCGGGTCTCCACCCCCATGAGCAGCACGGCGAGCGCGCCGGTCAGCAGCACGGCCGTCGTCGTGCCGAACACCCCGGCAAAGCCGAAATGCGGATACAGCCAGCCCACCAGCACCGGCGACGCGATGGCGCCGAGACGCCCGATGGCCGACGCCGTCCCCGTCCCGGTCGCGCGCAGCTCGGTCGGGAAGATCTCCGGCGTGTAGGCGTAAACGCCGGCATAGGTGCCGTTCATGAAAAACGACAGGCAGATGCCGGCCAGCATGACCGTGTTGTCGGAGTGGCTCAGCGCCAGGGCGACGGCCGACAGCCCGCCCAGGATCATGTAGCCGGCAATGGTGGCCTGCCGCCCGATCCGCTCGTTCATGTACGCCGCCGAGAAGTAGCCGGGGATCTGCGCCAGGTAGATCGCGATGGAATAGCCGAAGCTGCGGGTGATCGTCATGCCGCTTTCCACCAGGAGGCTCGGGATCCAGGTGAAGAAGGCGTAGTAGCTGAAGGTGATCGAAAGCCACATCAGCCAGGCCATCGCCGTGACCCGGCGCAGCCCCGGCGCCCACAGCAGGGCCAGCCTGCCGAAGAACGAGCCTTGCGGAACCGTCACGGCCGGCGCCCCGGCGGAAACGGGGCCGAGCACGTGCCCTTCGCGCCGGGCCTTGTCCTCGATCTGCGTGAGCACCGCATCGGCCTCTGCGGTCCGGCCGACGCTTGCCAGCCAGCGCGGCGATTCCGGGAGCGACCGGCGCCACCACAGCAGCATCAGGATCGGCGTCGCGGTGAGCACCATCACCCAGCGCCAGGCGTCGGGGTGCACCGGCACGACGAAGTAGCCGAGCAGCGCGGCCCCCACGAAGCCGAAGGAGAAGAAGCCGGCCAGCGACCCGGTGAACCGCCCGCGGAAGCGGCCCGCCACGAACTCGGTGAGGAACGGGGCGATGATCGCGGACTCGGCGCCCGTGCCCATGCCCGCGACGACGCGGCAGGCCAGGAACGCCGGCCAGTCCTGCGTGAACGCGCAGGCGATGGAGGCCGCGCTGTACAGCACCAGCGCCCACATCATCACGGCCTTGCGCCCGATCGCATCGCCGATCAGCCTGGCGAACAGCGCGCCGAAGAAGAAGCCGATGAACGTGGCGCTGCCGAGGAAGCCCACCTGGATGCTGGTCAGCCCCCAGGCCGGGCGCAGCACCGGCAGCACAAAGGCGACCACCGCCGCGTCCAGGCCGTCAAAGGAGTAGCCCAGCCCGCCCATCATCAGGAGGTGCCAATGGAACCGCGTGAACGGCAGCCTTTCGATGCGGGCAGACAGCGACATTCCGTGTTTTTCCCGTGGGTGTCAGGGGCTGCAGGTATAGTCCGTGTTCGCGGCTGCACAATGTCTCACCGCGCGGGCACGGACCGCCGCGCGACGATCACTGCCCCGGGCGTCTGCCCGCCGCCTGGCTCAACGGCACCGGATCGCCGCCGCCCTCGTCCACCGTGTGCACGGTCCCATCCTCGATCCCATACACCCAGCCGTGCAGGGACAGGCTGCCCTCCGCCAAGCGGGCGGCGACGGCCGGGTGGGTGCGCAGGTGCTGCATCTGCGTGCGGACGTTCTGCTCCACCAGCGCCTGCACCTTCTCCGCCCCGTCCAGCCCGGGCCGCATCACCTCCACCACGCTGCGCGCGGCCTCGGCGTTGCGCAGCCAGGACGCGACGGTGGGCATGCGCCGCAGGCCCGGGTCGTCCGGGTAGAGCAGGCCCTTCATCGCGCCGCAGTCGGAATGGCCGCACACCACCACGTGGGACACGTCCAGCGCCGTGCAGGCGAACTCCACGATGGCGGACACGCCGCCCAGCATCTCGCCATAGGCCGGCACGATGTTGCCGATGTTGCGGCACACGAACAGCTCGCCGGGGTCGGTTTGGGTGATCATCTCCGGCACCACGCGGCTGTCGGCGCAGGTGATGAACAGCGTGTGCGGGCGCTGGCCGGAAGCGAGGCGCTGGAACTCCGCCCGGCGCTCGGGATACACCTGCTCGCTGAACTGCAGCACGCCCTCGACCAGCCGCCCGAAGCTCCGGGCGTCCTCGTCGCGTCCATCGGGCTTACCGTCACTCATCCTTGCGGCTCCTTGGGTGGTGGGCATCGCCGCGGCGGTCTGCGCTCCCCGAACGCGGTGCGGGCGGCTTCGTTTGATCCCACGCGAACCCCGCCGTTTCCAACGTGCGGGCCGAGTGGAAGGTCAGCGCGCCCGGCATGTCGGTGAAGCCCTGCAAATCCCGCGCCATGGCGTAGCCCTGGTCGCGCCAGGCCAGCCCGGCAAACGGCACCTCCTGCAGCGCCAACTCTTCCAGCGCGGCCGGGCGCGACCATAGCCCCGCGGTCCGCCGGACCCGTCGCGACGATGGGCGTGAACATGAGAAGCCACGGGGCTGAGCACCTGGCTTCTTCACCCCCTCACTATCTTGCCCCGATACACCACCGGCCCGGTCGGCGCCCCGGTCGGCGATCCGCCCTTCGGCTCCGAGCTGACCAGCAGCAGCGTCCCCGCTGACACGATGGCCGGCATCCTGATCCGTCCGGTGGCAGGGATCACCCCGAAGCTGACCGGCGTGGCGGCCCCCGGCGGCAAGCCCCAGAGTTCCAACGAGTTGCCCGGCTGCACCTCCGCGGCGTCGGCGATAACCGTCGCGTAGCCGTCCTTTGTCACCATGACCAGGAACGCCGGAATGGGCGAGTCCAGCGTAATCAGCGCCGCGACCCCTGGCTGGGAGGTCCATAGCTTCGGCCCCAGGACGGCGCATGCCAGCATCGCGCCGGCCAGGAACGACGCCATCGCCACGCCGCGCCAGAACCTGATGCTTTCCCACGCTTGGACCAGCCAGCCCGGTTGCCCGCGCGGTGCGCTCCGGCTCGGTTCTGTTTGCGGCGCCGGCGGTGCCATGATCTCTGCTTCCAGCCGCTGCCAAACGCTTGCGGGCGGCGCCACGGGCCGCACCCACCGGGTCATGCCGCTCAGCCGCCGCTGCCAGGCCCGGATGCTCCGGGCCAGCACCGGGTCCTCCGCGGCGCGCGTTTCGACCTCCCGCGCCTCGGCGGGCGTGAGCAGGCCGATGACATACTCCGCGGCCGTCAGGTCCCGGTCATCGGGCAACTCGCGATCCGGCCTGTCCTCGCTCACGCGTCGTCATCCATGCAGGCCCGCAGCGCCCGCAGCGTGCGGCGGATGACGGACTTGACCGTGCCCAGCGGTTCGCCAACGCGGGCCGCGACCTCCGCATGGGTCAGGCCTTCCAGGAACGCCAGCATGACCAGCCGCCGCGGACGCTCTCCGAGGGCGTGCAGGCAATGCTCCAGCAGGCGCTCATCGCTCGTCTCGGCCAGGCGCTGGTAGGGACCAGCCTGCGGGTCGGGCACGTCGGGCGGATCGGGCGTGAGCGTTTCGCGCCCGGCCCGCGTCACCGCGTCGATGGCGCGGTAGCGCACGAGGGCCAGCATCCAGGCCCGTCCGCTGCCCCGCGCCGCGTCGAACCGGCCGGCGTTGCGCCAGACCTGCAGCATGGCGTCGTGCAGCACGTCGTCGGCCATCGCCGCATTCCGGGTGATCCGCAGCGCCGTGCCATACAGCACGTCCGCCTCCAGAACGTAGAGCTGCCGGAACGCCTGCGCGTCGGAGCGGGCGCAGCGCGCCAGCAGCGCCGCGACCTCGTCGTCGTGCTGCGACTGCTTTTGGACGATGTCCAACGCGGTCACGCAGGCGCCGGGCGTTGAGCCGGCGGCCATCCATCCCGCCCGGCGCGGGCGCCGGCAGATGGAAGCGCAGGACTTGAAGGCTGGTCGTCTCGTGTCATCACGTCGGCCCCGGCCTGCGGACCTGCGGGCCATCCGGGTTGGCGGATGGTCCAGCATGGTCCCGCACCTTAGCCGGACGACGCCCTTCGCGTCACCTGGCTTTGCCGAGCCATGTTTCACCACGGGCGCCCAGCCGATAGGCCCGCAGGCGTCACCCCACCCGGATGCATGCGGCCCTTTGTCCCGCCCCATGCTCCTCAAGCCCTGGCACAGCCTCCGCGCATCGCGCCACCGCGATCGGGCATCGCGTCCGGAACACGCACCCGCTCGGAGGGTCAGCCGGGCTGGGCGGCTCGCCTTGCAGCAGCACGCGCTGGCGGCGCTGCGCCGGGTCCAGGCTGGGGGCGGCGGACAGCAGGGCCTGGGTGTAGGGATGCAGCGGGCGGCGGAACACGGCGTCCGCCGGGCCGTCCTCCATGACACGCCCCAAATACAGCACCACCACGCGGTCGCACAGGCTGCGCACCACCGGCAGGTCATGGCTGATGAACAGCAGCGCGAGGCCCAGCCGGGTGCGCAGGTCGGCCAGCAGCGCCAGCACCTGCGCCTGCACGGACACGTCCAACGCCGACACCGGCTCGTCCGCGACCAGGAGGTCCGGCCCGGTCGCCAGCGCCCGGGCAATGGCGATGCGCTGGCGCTGCCCGCCGCTGAACTCGTGCGGGTAACGGGCCGCCTGCGCGGGCGACAGCCCCACCTGTTCCAGCAGCGCCGCCACCCGCTCCCGCCCGCCCGGCAGGCCGTGGATCGCCAGGCCGTCCGCGACTTGCGCGCCCACCCGGCGGCGCGGGTCGAGGCTCGAGTACGGGTCCTGGAACACCAACTGCATCCGCCGCCGCAGCCGGCGCCGCGCCGCCGGGCCGGCCCGGGCCAGGTCCTGCCCATCGACCAGCACGCGCCCGGCGCTGGGCGGCAGCAGCCCCAGCACGATCCGGCCCAGCGTGCTCTTGCCGGACCCGCTTTCCCCCACTAGGCCCACCGCTTCTCCGGACCGGATGCCGAGCGTCACCTCCGTGACCGCCTGCACCGCCGGGCGGCGGAACAGGCCGCGCGAGGCGAACCGCTTGCTGACCGCTTCCGCCTGGATCACGCCGCGTGCTCCGCCGGCGCCAGCTCCTGCCAGCGCACGCAGCGGGTGGCGCGGACGCCCATCCGCGCCAAGGGCGGGGGCGCGTCGCAGGCCGGGCGGCGGTGCGGGCAGCGCGGCGCGAAACCGCAACCCGGCGGCAGGTCATGCGGCGGCGGCACCATCCCGGGAATGCCAACAGGCGGTCCGCCCGTTTCGCGCGGGGCGCTGGCCAGCAGCGCCGCGGTGTAAGGGTGCAGCGGGCGCGCGAACACGTCGGCCACCGGCCCTTCCTCGACCACCTCCCCCGCGTACATCACCGCGACCCGGCCGGCGACCTCGCTCACCACCGGCAGGCTGTGGGTGATGAACACGGTCGCCATGCCCCGCTCCGCTTGCAGCCCGGCCAGCAGGTCCAGCACCTGCGCCTGGATCGTCACGTCCAGCGCCGTCGTCGGCTCGTCGGCGATCAGCAGCTTCGGGTTGCGGGCAATCGCCAGCGCGGCCATCGCCCGCTGCCGCATGCCCCCGGACAGCTCGTGCGGAAAGGCGCGGGCGCGGGCCGCCGGGTCAGGGATGCCGACGCGGGCCAGCAACTGCACCGCGCGCGCCATGCGGCCGGGGCCGGCCATGCCTTCCGCGATCTGCCGGCCGATGCGGTGCACGGGGTTGAGGCTGCTGAGCGGGTCCTGGAAGATGATCGCCGCCGTGTCGCCGCGCAGCCGGCGCAGCGCCGGGGCGGGGAGGCGCAGGGTATCCTGCCCGGCGACCCACGCTTCGCCTGCCACGGCCCGCGCCGCCGGCGGAAGCAGGCCCAGGATCGCCAGCCCGGTCAGCGACTTGCCCGACCCGCTTTCCCCCACCACCGCCAAGGTCTCGCCCGCTTGGACGGACAAAGACACGTCGCGCACCGGGCGGATCGGCCCGGCCGGCGTGTCGATCTCCACCGTGAGGCCGCGCACCTCCAGGACGGCGGCGCCAGGCTGGGCGGCGACCGACCGGGCGGCGGGCGGCAACGCCGGCGCGCTGCGGCCAAAGATGCGCCGCGGCCGGGCCGCCGCCCGCGGGTCCAGCACGCCCTGCAGCGCGTCGCAGAACGCGTTAACCGCCAGGATGGTTAGGGTGAGCGCCAAACAGGGCCACAGCAGCAGGAGCGGCGCCTGGTCCATGGTGGCCCGCGCCCCGCGGATCATCAGGCCCCAGCTCGGCGCCGGCGGCACGACGCCGAGGCCCAGGAACGACAAGCCGCTTTCCAGCACGACCGCCGCGGCACAGGTCAGGCTGAACTGCACCAGCACCGGACCCAGCACGTTGGGCAGGATCGTGCGCAGCATGATCCGCCCGCTGCCCGCCCCCAGCACGCGCACCGCTTCCACGAAGTCCTGCGCCCCCGTCGCCAGCACCCCGGCATAGGCGACGCGCGCGAAGCCCGGCACGTAAAGCACGGCCAGCACCCCGATCAGCGTTCCCGCCCCAGGCCCCGCCAGGGTGACGACCAGCAGGGCCAGCAGCAGCGGCGGGAAGCACAGCACCACGTCCATCGCCCGCACCGTCAGCAGCTCGACGGCGCCGCGCAGGTATCCCCCGAGCACGCCGAGCAGAGTGCCGAGCAGGCAGGCGGCGAGCGAGGCCGAGAGCGCCACCGAAAGCGACACCCGCGCGCCCCACAGCAGCCGCGCCAGCACGTCCCGCCCGTACTCGTCCTGTCCCAGCAGGTGCAAGGCACCCGGCGCCGCCAGCCGGTGCGCCACGTCCATCCGCACGGGATCGGGCAGCGGCAGCAGGGGGGCCGCCAGCGCCGCCAAGGCGATCAGCCCGATCCCGGTTGCGGACCAGGCCAGCCGGCGCACGCCGCCCGTCACCCGTGCCGCACCCGCGGGTCCAGCGCCGCGTAAAGCAGGTCAACCAACAGGTTCAACCCCACGAACAGCACGGAGATGACCAGGATCACGCCCACCACCTCCGGGTAATCCCGCGCCGACACCGCATCGACCAGCATCCCGGACAGCCCCGGCCAGTTGAACACGTACTCGACCAAGACCGTGCCGCCCAGCGGGCTGCCCAGGTGCAGCGCCACCACCGTCACCACCGGCATGGCGGCGTTGCGGAGCATGTGGTGCAGCAGGATGCGCCCGGGCTTCAGCCCTTTGGCCCGCGCGGTCCGCACCCAGTCCCGCCCGGCCACGTCCAGCACGGCGGCGCGCGTCATGCGGAACACCGCCGCGGCCAGCCCGGCCGCAATCGCCAGCGCCGGCATCAGCAGCAGCAGCAGGTGCTGCCCCGGGTTCTCCGCGAGCGCCACGTAGCCGCCCGCCGCCACCCAATGCAGCCGCTGCGCGAACAGCAGCACCATCAGCGTGCCCAGCACGAACACCGGCACCGCCAGCGCCAGCCCGGCCAAGCCCGACGCGATGCGGTCGAGCCACCCGCCAGCCCGCACCGCCGCCAGCGTCCCCGCCGGCACGCCCATCAGCACCGCCAGCACCGCCGCGGCGCCGATCAGCTCCAGCGTGCGGGGCAGGCGGCGGGCGATGGTGTCCATCACCGGGCTGCCGTCCTGGACCGACTGGCCGAGGTCGCCCCGCAAGGCGCCGGCCATGTTCGCCGCGTACTGGGCAAGGACCGGCCGGTCGAGGCCGAGCTGCTCGCGCAGCTCCTGCACCGCGCCGGGGTCGGGTGCCGCGCCCCCTTGGCTCAGCAGCAGTTCGGCCGGGTCGCCCGGCACCAGGCGGATCGCCAGGAACACCAGCGTCGCCACGGTCCAGACCAGCGCGGCCGAGACGCCAAGCCGCCGCAGGGTCCAGGCCAGCACGGGTCAGGACCCCTGCGCGAACTCGGCGCCGTCGAGCGTGGCGCCGGAGTAGAAGCTCAACGCGCCGGGCAGGTTCTGGAAGCCCTTGAGGTCCTTGGTGAAAGCGTAGCCCTGCGCCCGCCAGGCGATGCCAACGAAACCCGCCTCGTCCAGCGCGGCCCCTTCCATCTCGGCGTAGATCGCCCGGCGCTTCTCCGGATCGAACTCGCCCCGTCCGGCGGCAAGCAACTGGTGGATGCGCGGGTTCGGCAGGTTGACGCTGCGGACGTAGGACGCGCCCAGGCTGCCGTCCACCTGGTTCGTCACTCCGTCGGGGTCGTTGCTTTCGGACGCGCTGCCCATCAGCCCGATCTCGTACTGGCCGCGGTTGCCCTGGGCGACGCGGGTGGCCCAATCCGGCAGGCGCAGCTCCACCTGGATGCCGACCGCGGCCAGGCTTTGCTGCACGATCTCCGCCGTGTCCTTGTGCATCCCGTAGGTGGAGGTGGACAGCAGGCTTGTGCTGAACCCGTCGGGATACCCGGCTTCCGCCAGCAGCGCCTTGGAGCGGGCGGGGTCGTAGGCCTGCGCGCGGCTGCGCCCTTCGTCGAAGAACGGGGTGCCCGGGGTGATCGGCAGGCCTTCCAGCGGCGCGCCGCGGCCGAAGAACGCCGCCCGCACCACGTCGTCCCGCTTGATCGCATGGGCAACCGCCTGCCGCACCCGCTTGTCCGACAGCGGGCCGGTTTTGCCGTTGAACATCAGATACATGTACGGCCCGTCCGTGGTTTGCAGCACCAGGCGCGGGTCCGCCTCGACCGCCGCCATGCTTTGCCACGGCACGTACTCGATCAGGTCCACGTCGCCCGCCTGCAGCGCCGCCACCCGCAGGGTCTCGTCGGCATAGGCGGTGAGCCGGACCCCGCGCAGCTTCGGCAGGCCGGGTTTGTAGTAGTCCTTGTGCGCCTCCATCTCGATGCCCACGCCGCGTTCCGCGTTCTTGAGCACGAACGGCCCGGCGCCCACTGCCTGCGCGCCGGGAGCGTTGGACTCCGGGTAGATCATCGGCATGAAGGTGGTGGCCAGCATCTGCGGCACGGTCGCGTTCGGCGCCTTCATCACCAGCCGGACCGTGCGCGCGTCCGGCGTCTCGATCTTCGCGATCTCCTGGCACTGCGCCCGCAGGTAGGCGGTGCTCCGTTCGCCCGCGACCTGCTCGAAGTTCCACTTGACCTGCTCGGCCGTCACCGGCTTGCCGTTGTGCCAGGCGGCTTCGCGCAGGCGGAACACCCAGGCCGCCGTGCCCTCGGCCGCCCAGCTTTCGGCCAGCTCGCCTTGCAGGCTGCCGTCGGGCGCGTAGCCGAGCAGGCCGCGGTTCATCAGTGCCTGCACCGTGCCCGCGGCCGTGCCGGCGTTGGCCCAGGGCGCCAGCGTCGGCGGGTAGGCCGACAGGCCGAAGCGCAGCACCCCCGGCACGCGCGCCGCGCGGGCGGGGACATGCAGCACCGGCAGCAGCGCGGCGGCGCCTGCAAGGGTGGCGCGGCGGGAAAGGGCGGTCATGCCCGGGCTTCCCGGAGGTCGCGGGCGCGCGCCGCGGGGTCGCGCTCGATTGGCGGGCCATAGCCGCCGGCGCCGGGCGTCACGATGGTGACGATGTCGCCAGGGCGCAGCGCGCCGTTGCCGTGGTCGAAGGGGCCGGCGCCGGGGCTGAACAGGAAAGCGCCCATCGCGCCGGGACCCCCGCCGTCGAGGCCCCAGGGGGCTGAGCGCAGCCGCGCGCCGTCCAGCCGCAGCCGGCATTCCCGGTCGGCGCGGTACACCCGGCGCAGCCCCATGCCGCCCCGCTGCCGCCCGTCGCCCCCGGACCCGTCCACCAGCTCGTAGCGCAGCAGGGTCAGCGGGTACTCGCCTTCCAGCGCCTCCGCCGGCAGGTTGCTCGTGTTGGTCATGTGGACGTGCACGCCGTCCAGCCCGTCCTTGGTGCGCCGCGCGCCGGAGCCGCCGCCGATGGTTTCCAGATACACCCACAACGCCCCTTCCTCCGTCGTGCCAACAAAGGTCGCGGACACGCAGGAGCCGTTGCACGCCGCCACCACCCGGTCCGGCACCGCGGGCGCCAGCGCGCCGTGCACCAGGTCCACCACGCGCTGGCACGCGCCGAGGCGTCCGTTCACCGCGGCGGGGCTGACGCAGTTCAGCACCGTGCCCTCCGGCGCCGACACGTGCAGCGGCCGGGCCAGCCCGGCGTTCGGCAGGATCGTCGGATCGACCAGCGTCTTCACCGCGTAGTACACGGTGCTGAGCAGCGCCGTGTAGGTCATGTTGATCCCGGCCCGCACCTGCGGGGGGCTGTCGAAATGGAGGCGCATCTCGTCCCCTTGTACCTCGATGCGGGTGCTGAACCGAAGCTCCCCGTCCAGTTCCGGGCTGTCGTGCCAATCTTCGAAGGCATAGGTCCCGTCGGGGATGGCGGCGATGCCGGCCCGCATCTTGCGTTCGGCGTAGTCGAGCAACGCCTCCCCGGCCGCCAGCACGGTCGCAGCGCCGTACTTGGCGCACAGCGCCTGCATCCGCTGCACGCCGAGCCGGTTCGCGGCCATCTGCGCCCGCAGGTCCGACAGCCGCTCCCGCGGCACCTGGCAGTTCAGCAGGATCAGCGCCTCGACGTCCGCTTGCAGCTCGCCCGCGCGATACAGCCGGATCGGCGGGATGCGCAGCCCTTCCTGGAAGATGTGGGCGTGGCCGCGGTCGGCGAAGTCCGCGTGGTGCGCGAGGTTCACCGCCCAGGCGATGATGGCGCCATCGACGAACACCGGCTCGGCCAGCACGATGTCGGGCAGATGCGTGCCGCCGCCCTCATAGGCGTCGTTGCCCACGAACACGTCGCCGGGGCGCATGGCGGAGGCCGGGTGGCGCTTGAGGATGTGGGCGATGATGCCGATGAAGCTGCCGAGGTGCATGGGGATGTGCTCGGCCTGGCACAGCGTCCGCCCTTCCGTGTCGAACAGCGCGGTGGAGCAGTCGCGCCGTTCCTTGATGTTGGTGGAGTAGCTGGCGCGGATCAGCGCCTCCCCCATCTCCTCGGTGATGGAGGCCAGCGCGCTGCCGATCACCTCCACGGTGATCGGGTCCACGGGCGCTCGGGGTTCGGCTGCCAGGGCATGACTCATCACGAAGCCTCCAGGATCAGGTTCGCGTAGGGTTCGACCCGGGCGGCCATGCCGGGCAGGATCACGGTTGTCGCGTCCATCTGCTCGACGACCGCGGGGCCGGCGATGCGGTGGCCGGGCCGCAGGCGGTCGCGGCCGTACACCGGGCAGGACACGAACCCTCCGGCCTCGGGCAGCCAAACGTTTCGGCGGCCCGTCACGGCGGCGCTGGCATCGGCCGGGCCTTCCGGCCGCGGCGGGAAGGCGGCCTTGGGCACCAGGCCCGACGCCTCGATGCGGAACGTCACCAACTGCACCGGCTCGCCCTCGGCGGCGAAGCCGTACAGCCGCCGGTGCGCGGCGTCGAAGGCTTCGGCCAGGGCGTCCAGCGTCGCCGCCGTCACGTTTCCCTCCGGCACGGGGATCGGCAGCTCGTAGTTCTGCCCGGCGTAGCGCATATCGAC
>CAXTUO010000042.1:0-12264 GCA_964247175.1 uncultured Acetobacteraceae bacterium
GCCTGGGCGGGCACATCCCGGGCGGGAGCAGCTCGGGCGCCGCGGTGTCGGTGGCCGACGGCATGGCGATTGCGGCGCTCGGCACCGACACGGGCGGGTCTTGCCGCATTCCCGCGGCGTTCTGCGGCGTGGTGGGATACAAGCCGACCGCGCGCCGCGTGCCTTTGGCCGGCGTGCTGCCGCTGGCGCCTTCGCTTGACAGCGTCGGGCCGCTGGCGGGCAGCGTGCGGTGCTGCGCGGTTGTCGATGCGGTTTTGGCCGGGCAGGTTCCACGGGCGGTCGAACCCATGGCGCTGCGCGGCCTGCGTCTGGCGGTGCCGGGCAACATGGTGATGGAGGGCGTGGAGCCCATGGTGGCCGAGGTGTTCGGCCGGGCGCTCAACCGCCTGGGCAACCTGGGCGTGCGGGTGACCCATCTGAGCTTCCCGCAATTCGAGCGCATCGTCGCGGCGAATGCCGAGGGCGGCCTGGCGCCGGTGGAAGCCTACGCCTGGCACCGCACGCTGCTGGCCGAACAGGCGGACGGCTATGACCAGCGGGTCCGCAAGCGCATCGAGCGCGGCGCTGCGATGACCGGGTCCGAACTGATCGCCCTGCAGACGGCCCGCGCCGAGATCTGCGCCAGCATGGACGCCACCACGCAGCCCTTCGACGCGGTGGTGATGCCGACCACGCCGATCCTGCCGCCCCGCATCGACGCCCTGGACGACGAGGCCGAGTATGTCCGGGTCAACGGCCTCGTCCTGCGCAACACGTCGCTTGCCAACTTCCTCGACCGTTGCAGCATCAGCATCCCCGCGAACCGCCCCGGCGAGGCGCCGGTGGGGTTGATGTTGATGGGCGAGACCGGTGGCGACGCCCGGCTGTTCGCCGTCGCCGCCGGGATCGAGGACATGATCCGGGAGTCGTACCGGTGAGACCCAGGCTGCTGTGGACCGTGCTGGCGCTGATGGCCGTCGCGTTGCCGGCCCGGGCGCAGGCGGTGCTGGATGCGATCCTGGCCCGCGGCGTCGTCCGCGTCGGGCTGACCGGCGACTACCGCCCGTTCTCCATCAAGGACGACGCCGGCCGGTTCGAGGGGCTGGACGTGGACATGGCGGAGAGCCTCGCCAAAGGCTTGGGCGTCCGGCTGGAGATCGTGCCGACCGCCTGGCCCACGCTGATGTCAGACCTGCAAAGCCAGAAATACGACATCGGCATGGGCGGCATCACGGTGACGCTGGACCGGGCCAAGACCGCCTACTTCTCCGCGCCGGTGATGCGGAGCGGCAAGACACCCATCGCGCGGTGCGCCGACCAGGCCCGCTTCGCCTCGCTGGCCGACATCGACAAGCCCGGCGTGCGCGTGATCACCAACCCTGGCGGCACCAACGAGCGCTTCGCCCGCGCCAACATCAAGCAGGCCGAGATCACCGTGTTTCCGAACAACGCGGCCATCTTCGACGAGATCGCCGCCAACCATGCCGACGTCATGATGACCGACGCCGTGGAAACCCGCTTGCAGCAACGTCTCCATCCCGAACTCTGCGCCCTCCACCCGGACCGGCCTTTCGACGTCTCCGAACTCGCCTACCTGCTGCCGCGCGACACCGCGCTGAAGGCCTGGGTGGACCAATGGCTGCACCTGCAGGACGAGACCGGCGAGCGGCAGCGGCTCGTTGCGAAATGGCTGAACTGAGCCGTCATGCCCGGGCGGTGCCGGGCATGACGCCCGACATCAGGAGAAGCTGACCTTCTCGTTCCCGCCGGGATGCGGCGGCTCGCCGGTCACGACGGCCTTCACGTAGCCGTAGGCGTGCACCATCGTGCTGTTCGGCGCGTCCCAGTATTCGGCCATGGTGACATCCACCTTCAGCAAGGCGATGTCGGGATCGTCCTTTCCCTTGGGAAACCAGGTCCGCATCGCCTCGCCCCAATGCGCGTCGATGGCGGCCTTGTCGCGCACGAGCTGGGCGCGGCCGGACAGGCTGACGTAGTCCTGCTTGCTGGGATCGGCATAGGTGATGCCGACGCGCTGGTCCTGCTTCACCTCGTCCACCTTGTGGCTGCTGGCGCGGGTGAAGAACCACAGCGTGCCGTCGAACCCGCTCTGCGCCGCGACCATCGGGCGGGCGCGCAGGTTGTCGTCGTCCTCCGTGGTGAGCATGGCGAAGCTGATGCCCTTCATCATGGCCCACATCTTCTGGGTGGCTTCGGTATGGTTGCTTTCGGTCATCTTGATCCCCCTTGCGTGGTCAGCCGTATCAACCGATCAGGGCGGGGTTCGGTTGCACGAGGCGTGCGGGCTCACGGCGCTTCCACCGTCAGCGCGCGCTCGATGGAGCGTGCGGCCATGCTGTCAGCGACCCGCAGGGTCCATCGCCCCACGGTTGCCGCTTCCGGCAGCGCCACCGTCCAATCCGCCCCGCCAGGCCCGACCCGCAGCACGCCGGAAAGCGGACGCGCCGGCCTCCCGGCGGGATCAAGCAGGTCCACCCGCATCGCGTGGGTTTCGGCCGGCGTCGGCCCGTCGAGGCCCACATGCCATGTCACGGGCGCGCCGGGCCGGGCGCGGTCCGGGCCGGACAGCACGGGTCCCGGCAGCGGCACCGCCGACACGACCAGGATCGTCGGCTCAATCGGACCCAAAGCGATGTCGAGGCGGTCGGCCTGGCGCGGCGGTCCCGACCGGCGCATGTCGTAAACGAAACCCGCCGCCGGAAGCTTCACGCCCAGTTGGCCGGGGGCGCCCCACGGCACGGCGGCCTGCAACGCCAGGATCTGCACGCCGCCGTTGCGGAACAGGTGCGCCTCCACGTTGCTGGCGCGAAGGCCGTCAGGGCCGGTCATCGTCAGACCCGGCGTCGCGCCGGCATGGGCCAGCAGGTCTGCAAGCGCGGTCAGCCCGGCGGCACCGGAGGGTTCGGCGTCCGGGCGGACGACCTGCGGCATCTGCGCCACCCCGGCCAACGGGGACCCGGCCCGGCGGCGGCTATGCTGATCAAACACGCCGGGTTCGGTGTCCGCCAGCACGGTGCCGCCACGGGCGGCAAACCGCTTGATCTCCTCGATTTCTGCCGCGGACAGGGCAATGGCGTGCGGCAGCGTCAGCACCTTGATCGCCTCGTCCTGCAACGCGCCCCCTTCAAGCGTCTCGGTGGACAGCCAGCGCGGCTGGATGCCGAGCTGGGCCAGGCGGTCCACCATCTGGCGACGCGCCGCGCGCCAAGCGTTGTCGTCCAGCTCGCGCTCCGCGTCGCGGTCGGACCAGGCGGCGCCGCGGGGCCGCTGGTCCAGCATCCAACGGGTGCGGAAGCTCGCCTGAGAGTACAGGATGGCGACGGGACTGGCGGCCGGGCGGCTGGCGATCAGCGCCGGGGCGACCACGCGCAGGCCTGCGACCAGCGCCGATAGTGCCCGCCCGCGCGGACCCGGCTCGCCATCCGGCTGCACCGTATCGTTCAGCTCGTCCCAGACGATCAGCCCCCGCCCGCCGCGGAGCAGGTCGCGCCAGGCCGCGTGGTCGGCGCGCAAGCCGGTCTCGAACATCGTATGCAGCGGGATGAGCGCCGGGTTCAGCCCGTGCGCAACCTCCAGCGCATTGCCGGAGTCGTAGATTTCCATCACGTCAACGGCGTGCGCCAGCCGGCCATAATCGTAGCCGCCCCAGCCTGGCACCTGCGCGCCCTCGATGGCCGAAAGCGCGGCGGGATCGGCACGGTGCACCGCGTCCGTTCCCCCGCGGACGGCGGCGGCGAAGGCCACGTCCATCCACGCCTTGAAGTCGGCCCAGGCGGAGAAGTTGTCATCCGTCCGACGCATCGCGTCGTCCGTGAGGTCCGGCACCACCTCCTCCCACGACTCGAACCGGCTGCCCCATTGCCGGTTCAGCGCATGGAGGTCTGGGTACTGCGTGCGCAGCCAGGCCCGCATGGCGCCGAGCGAGGCCGGCGACACGTCGAAATCCCAGTTGGCCGACAGGTCGCCGATCCCGGTCTCGTCGCCGAGGTTGTAGAACAGCGGGCGGTCGGGCGCCTGGCGGCGGACCACGTCGGACAATCGCGTTTCCACCGCATCGAGCCAGGCCGGGTCGGACAGGCCCGGCGCGCGCACGAAAACGCTGCGGTCTTCCGGCGCCTGCCGGCGGCGGGCACGCGCGGCGTCGAACAGCCAGGTCACGGGCTTGCCCACCGTGTAGCGGTGATACGGCGCGTAGAAATCGGTGGCGATGTTCTCGACGTACCAGGGCAGGACCGCTTCGCGCCGCGCCAAGACCTCGGCCGGGTTGATCTGGCCGCCGGTGCCTCGCAGCTTCACGCCGCTGAAACCGAGGCGGGCCAGCCCGGCCATGCCGGCCACCGGGTGGTCCTGCCACATAATGAGCTGGTAATCGTCCCAGCGGTCGGCCTCAGCGACCGTCGGACTCGCCAGGCCAGCCAGGCACAGCAGAGCCGCCGCCGCCGCGCGGCGGGGCGTCAACGGCCCAGGACCTGCCGCTTCGCCATACCCAGCAGGCTGCTCACGCCGGCCTTCGCCTCGTGCAGCACCGCGCTCGCGCGATGGCGCCAAACGCCGTCGCTCCGCACCTCCTGGTCGCCCGGCACGACGACGTTGTCCTCCAGCTTCGGCGTTTCGCTCGACCAGTCCAGCAGCAGCGCCGCCGGACGGCCGGTGTCGTTGGCCAGGCGGTTGCGCCGCATGACCACGCGGGTGTCGCCGCTCGCCACCACCGCCGCCTGCCGCCCTTCGTTGCCGCGCGCAAGCTCCAGGACATTGTCCTCCAGCAGCAGGTTGCCGGCCGCCGCGGAGACCGCCAGCCGCGATGTCTCAATGCGGTTGCCGGTCAGCTCGGTTTGCAAGGCGGTGGAAGCGACCTGGCTGCCCTTGACCCCGGTGAACACCGATTGCTGTACCTGGAGCACCGCGACCGGCCCGGCCAGCAGCGCCACCGAGGGCCGGTCGCCCGAAACGCCGCCGCCCTCGAACCGGCATCCCACGACCCGGACCGCGCCGGGGCCGCCGATGCCGGCGAGGACGCCAACCTCGTTGTTCACGAATTGCACGCGCTCGAGCAGCAGCGACTGCCCCTCAAGGCGCACGCCGGCGCCGTTGCCGTCCGGCACCCGCGCCCGCGCCAGGGTCACGTCGCGCACCACGGCGTCGTCCCCCTGGATCACCAGGATCGCCTTGGCGCCGCAGGTCTTGTCAGACAGCACGACGCCCGGCGCCCGCCCGGCTACGGTGACGCCGTTCGCGGGCAGGGTGGCGCAGTCATAGTAGGTGCCCGGCTCGATCAGCACGGTATCGCCGTCCTCGGCGGCGGCGATGGCGCCCGACGGCTGGGCGAACTCCTGGCCTGGCCCGGCGGCCAACTCCCGCGCTGCCGCGGGTGCCGCGGCCAGGAGTGCCGCTGCCAGCAGGACAGGAGCGACCAGGATCGGGCGCATCGCGGTTCAGTTCGCCGCTGTCACTTCGCCATCGCCGTGCAGCGGCTTGACCCGGCCGGAAATCCGGTTGCCCCGCACCACCGCGTCGGTCGCGGTGAAGTTGGACACGAAGAACGTGTCGTAGCCGCCATCGTTCTTGAACGTGTTGTCCTCGATCAGCAATTCCCGGGTCGGCTGGGTCACGCCCTCCGCGCCGATCTCGATGGCCGTGCTGCGGTTCTCCGCCTGCGGCCCCTTTTCCATGGTGTTGCCGGTGATGACGGCCGAGCCGCCATTCGGAATGTCGATCAGGTAGCTGGCCGTGCCGTTGGGACCGTCCGTGATCGTGTTGCCGACGATCTCGGTCCGCAGCGCGCGGGACTTGATGTGGTGGCCCTGCCGCGTGTCGCTGAAGTGGGACCCCTCGACGTGCAGCAGCTTGGCGCTGCCGACGTAGATGGCGTGCGAGCAGGCCTTCTCGCAGGTGCCGTTCCGCTCGAACACGCTGTTGCGCACGATCACCGTCGAGCCTTCATAGCCCGTCAGGATGCCGTTCTGGTCGTTGATGAACCGCACGCCTTCGACCAGCAGCCTCTCGCCTTCCCCGCGTATGCCCGCGCCGTTCGCATCCGGCACGCGGGCGCGGGTCAGCGTCAGGTTGCGGATCGTCACGTCGGCGCCCGCGGTGATGAACAGCGCCTTGCCGCCGCAGGACTTGTCGGTGATGACGACCTTGTCGGCGTCGCCCACGCCTTCCACGACCAGCTTGTTAGCTTCCCAGGTGGCGCAGTCGAAATACTCGCCAGGATAGATCTTGACGGTGTCGCCGTCCCGGGCGGCCGTGGCGGCAAGGGAGGGCAGCTTGTAAGCCTTGCCATCCCCGACTTCGAGCACCCGGGCCTGGACGCTTCCGGCGAGAATGGCGAACGTCCCTGCCAGGACGGCCAGCCGGGCAGATGATGGGGCCATGATGATGCTCCTTGATCCGGTCGATACACTATCCGACCAAAACCAAAGCCGCAACTCAAGTGCGGACGCGCTCGCTCGGCACCAAGGCGCAGCCGGCGA
The DNA here is from genome assembly GCA_964247175.1 of uncultured Acetobacteraceae bacterium. Taxonomy (GTDB): domain Bacteria; phylum Pseudomonadota; class Alphaproteobacteria; order Acetobacterales; family Acetobacteraceae; genus CAHJXG01. The sequence continues at coordinate 6,474 of CAXTUO010000042.1, forward strand.
TGCGCCAGGCGCCGGCGGGGTTCCGTTCCATGGTATAGAGTGCCAGCTCCGACGCGCCGTCCGGCCCCACCAGCTCGACCTCCTGCACCACGGCGCCGTTATCGAGCCGCAGCCCGGTGAACTCCATTTCGCGGGGCCGATGCACGGCGGGGTAGGTGCGGCGCACCATGTCGAGGAAGCGGTCCGGCGTGCCGAATTGGCTCTGGATAGCAGGGGAGGCGAAGCCGAAGGCGGTTTCCGCATCGTCATGCTGGAAGGCTTCGATCTGCCGGGTGATCACGCCCTGGATCGCCGTGCGGTCGGCGGCGGACAGGTCGGCCTGAGCGTGGCCGAGTCCCGACACCGCACACAGGAAGAGCAGGGTGGCAACAGCCGTTCGGCGCAGCACCGGGTCAGTCCCCGTCCGCGCTGCTGGGCGCCAATTGCAGCCCGGTCAAGGCGGCGTGGGACCGCCCGGGCATTAGCGGCCCGGCCGTCGCCCGCTGGAACGCGCGCAGCACCGGCGGCGGCGACAGCTCCTCCGGCGTCAGGAACAGGCCCCAGCGGCGGGCCAAGCCTCCCAACGCCGTCCGGCTGGACCAGATCGCCATGGGCAGCACCACCACCAGCCCGAACACCAGCGGCGCGCACCACGCCAGCATCGCCGGGCCGGCCTGCAACAGCAGTAGGAGCCAGCCCAGGCCCACCGCCAGCGTGCCGCGCAGCCGCATCCAGCCCTCCGCCCAGGACACGCCGCGGTTGTCCCGCGGCTGCGCGTCCCAGCGCACCGTCTGGCCGAGCAGCAAGGCGGCGACGTAGCGGGTGTAGAACACGATCAGCATGGCCGAGATCCCGAGTGCGGCCACCTGCTCCAGCGCCGCGCTGGCGATCAAGCGGGCACGGCCGCCATAGGACCGCGCTTCCCGCTCATCAAACAGCGCCGTCCCCAGGCTCAGCAGCTTGCCGCCATACAGCAGCCCAAGCACCAGCGCGGCCAAGGCGCCGTGCGCGGCCCCGGCGCCAAGCAGCAGGGCGGGGACAAAGCCGCCGCCGGTCGCCGCATCCAGCGTCGCCAACGCCAGGAACAGCACCGCCAGCGGGCCGGAAAGGTAGTGCAGGACCCCGTAACCCAGGTGGAACCGGCCGACCGGACGCAATCCGGGATGGTCCAGCAGCCGGGCATGCTGCAGGTTGCCCTGGCACCAGCGACGCTCCCGGCTGGCGAAATCGACGAGGTTGGCCGGGAGCGCCTCGTAGCTTTCCGTCACCTGCGGCAGCACCCACACGTCCCACCCGGCGCCGCGCATCAGCCCGGCCTCCACCACGTCGTGGCACAGGATCTCCCCGCCGAACGGCTCCCGCCCCGGCAGCACGGGCAGGCCGCAATGCGCGACGAAGGGCGCGATCCGCACGATGGCGTTGTGGCCCCAGTAATTGCCGTCGCCCTGCTGCCAGAACGTCAGACCTTCCACCAGCATCGGCGTGTAAAGCCGCGCCGCGAACTGCTGCACCCGGGCGAACAGCGTTTCCCGGCCCACGGGGTAAGGCACGGTCTGCACCATGCCCGCCCTGGGGTTCGCGTCCATCAGGCCGATCAGGGTGGCAATCGTGCCCGCGCCCATCAGGCTGTCGGCGTCGAGCACGACCATGTAATCATAGCTGTCGCCCCAGGTGGCGCAGAAGTCCAGGAGGTTGCCCACCTTGCGGCCGGCATTGCTGGTGCGGCGCCGGTAACGCAGCGTGGGCGCGCGGGCACGCAAGGCGGTGAATGCCTGCATCTCCTCCGCCGCGATGGCGGGATCACGCGTATCGGACAGCACGAACAGGTCGATGTCCTGCAACCCGGCAGCGGCGACCGCCTTGGACATCACCTCCATCGCGGCGAACACGGCGCGGGGGTCCTCCTGATGGATGGGCATGACCAGCGCCGTGCGGCTCCGCCCGGTGGGCGTCGCGGAAACGTGCAGCGCGCGGCCGGACAGGCGGGCCAGGAAACCGAGCACCGTGGGCCAGCCGGTCAGCGCCGCATATAGGACGTTGACCGCCAGCAGCGCCAGCAGCGGCCAGCGCAGCGGATCGGCGATTCCGGCCGTCAGGGAAGCGGCAAGCACCGTGGCCAACGCCGTGGAGCCAAGGATCGGCACGATAAAGGCCGCCCGCCGCAGCCGGCCCGGCGCGGCACGAAGCGAGCTAACCCGGCAAAGGCTTGCGGACGCCTGGTCCATCACGAGCGAGTCACGGAGCGGTTGCATGTTCATTGCCAGTGGGGCCTGTACCCTGATGGGAGGTGAGACGGCAATGATCTTACCCCTACAATATGGCCGCCTAATGGCTGCCTGGCAGCAGATCCAAGGCACCCGGCGACGCCAGGAAGCGTTCCGCCGGGCGGCCCTGGCCCTCACGCACGGCGAATTCCCGCAGCGCCGCCGCAAGCCGGGCGGGTCCGCCGAACTGAAATCCGATCTGGCTGCCATAGGCGCAGGACGCCGCGATCTTGCGTTCCAGCCCGGCGGCGATCCCCGGCGCGCACTCGCGCAGCCCAGGCTCCATATGGTCCGGCACCGCATTTGTGTCGCGAAGTGCGTAGGGCGTGTCCCGGTAGAAGGCAAGATGCCGCGGTGCCGCCTGCTGCACGGCACGGATCATCTGCCGGTGGTCCACGTGGCTGCCGAGGCCCTGCGGCGCCAGCACCAGGTCCGGCTGCACGTCTTGCAGCAGCGCCGCGATCTTGTCCGCAAGCGGGCGCCACACCGCATCATCCCCCCGGACCGCGCCGAACAAGGCGGCGGCGGACCCGTAGCCCCGGTGCGGCGCTTCCGGCAGGTCGAGCCAACGCAGGTCGGCCACGCCGAGGATCGCCGCCGCCGCCCGGTCCTCCTCCCGCCGCAGCGCCATGTAATCGACGTCCGGTCCCAGGCCCTTGTCGAGTTGGCAGGCCAAAGCGAACCCGGTCACGGGCAGCACGGTCGCGGTGAAGGCCGTTGTCATGACGCTGCGCCAGCCGGCATCGGCCAGTTGCGCCATGCAGCCGCCGCAAGAGAACGCGGCGTCATCGAGATGCGGGGACAGAACCAGCGCGGTCGGCATCTACAACAGATGTGGCTCGGCACGGAACCGGCAGGGGGTGACGGGCAAGTCCGGCGACCAATGGAGGTCGGGCTTCTGCCCAACGACCTCGGCGTAAACGTCCATGATCTGCCGACCGACCTTGGACCACGAATACACCGCGCGGCATTCCTGCAACGCCGCATCCGCCAGGCGCCGGCGGAGCGCGCCGTCGCGCAGCACGCGGCGCAGCGCCTCCGCCAATCCGTTGCAATCGCCGGGTTCGGTCAGCAAGCCGTTCTCGCCGTCGCGGATGCAATCGACCACGCCGACGGAGCGGCAGGACACGACGGCCAACCGGGTCGCCATCGCTTCCAGGATCGTGTTGCTGAACCCCTCGGCATAGGTGGGGGAGACGAAAATGTCGGCCCGGCGGTAAACGGCGGGCACGTCGGCGTACTCGACATACCCGGTCATCTCCACCAGGCTGCGCAGGCCGAGCAGCGGGATGGCGGCGGCGGTTTCCTCGAAGGTCGGGCCGATCCCGGAGATCAGCAGCCGGAACCGGTCCCCCGTGTCCCGCAACTGGTGTGCAGCATCCAGCAGGTCCAGCACGCCTTTCCGGGCATCGACCCGGCCGTGGTACAGCAGGACGGGCGGGTCGGCCTCCACCCGGGCGGGGTCCGGGTGGAACCGGTCGATCTCGACGGCGCCGGGCACAATGGTGAAGCGGTTCCGGTCGGTGCCCAGGCGCTGCACCACCTCGTCCGCGAAGGAGGCGCAGCCGATCAGCACGGCGTTGGCATGGTCCAGCACCCGGGTCATCGCCAGCCGGTGCGTTTCACAGCAACTGCCGACCCAGTGCCCGTCGCCGCCCTGGATCGACACCACGTTGGGCACACCGAGGCGGCGCGATGCTTCCAGCACCGCCCAGCCGCAGGGATAGCCGTACTGGGCGTGCAGCACGTCGAAGGGCCGGCGTGCGTGCTCGGCCGTCACGGCCTCCACCATGGCGGCGACGTCGCGCTCGAAGTCGCCGCCGTCCTGCTCGCCGAGCTGCTCCAAGCCGATGACCCGCACGCCGGGGACCTCGGGCGGCGGGCCGCCGCCATACACCTTGCGGCCGAAGGCATCGCCGCGGTACTGGCTGATCATCGTCACGTCGTGCCCCGCCGCAACCAGCTCGCGCAGCAGGTTCAGCGCATAAACGCTCATGCCGGAGATTGCCGGGAAGAACCGCCGGCTGACGAAGCAAATCCTCATGCGGCGGCTTTCAGGTGGGCCAGCGAGGCTGGGATGATCGTATCGGCGCGGTGGCTTTCCCGCGACATCTCGACGCAGACCAGTTTCTGGAAACCGACGGCCTGCAAGGCGCGGAGCACGCCGGGCACGTCCATGTCGCCTTCCCCGAACGGCAGGTGGACATGGACGCCGCGCTTCATGTCCTCGATCGTGACGGTGCCGAGATGCGGCGCGAACTCCGCCACCGCGGCGGCCGGGTCGCGCTCGCCGGTGACGATGCAATGCCCGGTGTCGAGCGCGAGCCGCAGCCCGGGAATGTCCAGCGCGGCCCAGTCATCGACGGTTTCAATCAACATGCCAGGCTCCGGCTCCAGCGCCGCGGTGGTGCCCAGGGTCTCGGCCCGACGCGCCACCTGCTCGGCGCCATGGCGCAGCCAACTTCGGGCGTCATCCGGCGTCACGCCCGGCTTCGGCACGCCCGCCCAGAACGACATGGCGTCGGCCCCTGTTTCGGCGGCGACCTCAAGCGCACGGAACAGGAAATCGACCCGGCGCACCCGGCCCTCCGGGTCGGCGGTGAGCAGCGTCGGCTCGTGCTTGGCGCGCGGGTCCAGCAGGAAGCGCGCCCCGGTTTCCACGACGCAGCCCAGGCCCAGTTGCCGCAGCCGCCCGGCCACCCGCCGACGCTCGGCAGCGAAGTTCTCCGCGAACGGGTCCAGGTGGTGGATGTCGAGCGTCAGCGCCACGCCGTCGTAGCCCGCGTCCGCGATCAGCGCCAAGGCGTCGTCAAGCCGGTGGTTGGCGGCGCCGTTGGTGTTGTAGGCAAAACGCAGCGTCACGGCCGTTCCATCGCGATGGGGGCGCTATGCACCTCGGGTTCCCGATACAGCGGATACAGCCCGCCGACAATGCGGTCCACCGCCGCGATGTCCAGCCAAGGGTTGCCGCCCAGCCGCTCCGCCGCGTCCGGCGGCAAGCGCACCGGGGCGGCCCCTGCCGGCGGTGTGCCCAAGCCTACCAGTGGGCTGCCGTGCTCCATCAGCTTGCGGACCCCGCGCTCGCCGATGCGGTGGTAGCTCATGGTCTCGACCTCCAGGCCGGGCACCACGGCCTTCACCACATGCACGCCGGGCGCATGCGGCGGCGAATAGTCGAGATAAAGGATTTCCATGCCGGCGGAGGCGATGCGCCGGGCCAGCTCCTCGACCAGCCCGGTGCCGGACAGCGGGCCGTCCCAGGTCGGCAGTTCGTTGAACCGCTGCGTGCCGCGCCGGGACAGCACGGTGTCGGCCAGCAGAGCTTTGAGCGACCGCTGGTCGAGCCCCAGCCATTCCACCATGGCGCGCAGGCTGCGGCTCTCCTCCCCGCCCAAGCTGTGGTAGGCGCGGAACCGTTCCAGGTAGCCCGGCGGTGCCACGCCCGCGATGTCGGCCAGCGGCGCGTGGCTGAACACCTTGCGCATCCGTGCGGCGGCGAACTCGAACACCGCCTTGCGCAGCGCGTGCTCGCGGTCGAGCGACGCCGC
>CAXTUO010000043.1:0-8611 GCA_964247175.1 uncultured Acetobacteraceae bacterium
GCAACATGGTGGCGGCGGTGCGGACCGGGCAGGTGGACGCGACCATGGCGATCGCCTCGATGGCCCGGCCGCTGGACGCTTCGGGGGAGGCGCGCATCATCGGCTGGGCCGGCGACCTCGTGCCGTACCAGATCACCGCCGTGTTCGCGCCGAGCCAGATGGTGGAGAAACGGCCCGACACGCTGCGCCGCTTCGCGCGCGCCTATCAGCGCGGCGTCGCCGACTACCGCGACGGCTTCCTGCGGCTGGACGCGGCGGGCAAGCCGGTGCGGGACGCCAAGAGCGCGGCGTTGATCCCGCTTATCCAGAAGTATGTATACGCCGGCGACCCCGACGGGCCGCGGAAGATCGAGGAGGGCGTCGGCTACTACGACGAGGGCGCCCGGCTCGATGTGGGGGACGTGGCGGCGCAGCTCCGCTGGTTCACCAGGCAGGGCCTGGTCAAGGGCCGGATTGACCCAGCGGACGTGATCGACACGCGGTTCATCGGCGCGCTCCTGCCATGAACGGGTCCAGCATCCGGCTCTCAGTCCGCGGCGTCGGCCACCGCTATGGCGCCCTGCCGGTGCTGGACGGGATCGACCTGGTGGCGGAGGCCGGCCGGGTGCTGGTGCTGATCGGGCCTTCCGGCTGCGGCAAAAGCACGCTGCTGGGCATCATGGGCGGCCTGATCGCGCCCACCGCCGGCACGGTGCGGATGGAGGGGCACGTCGCGGCGGACTGCCTGAACCCGCTGACCCCCGTGTTTCAGGATTTTGCGCTGTTGCCCTGGCGCAGCGTCACCGGGAACGTGTCGCTTGTGCTGGAAGGGCGGCTGCCTCGCCGCGAGCGGGAGGGGCGGGTGGCGGAGGTGCTGGCGCTCACCGGCCTGTCCGAGTTCGCCCGCGCCTGGCCGCGGCAGCTTTCCGGCGGGATGCGGCAGCGCGTCGGCATCGCACGCGCCTTGGCGGTGCGGCCCGCCTGCCTGCTGATGGACGAGCCGCTTTCGGCGCTGGATGCGCAAACCCGGGCGTTGCTGCTGGACGAGTTCGCCGGGCTGATCGAGCGGGCGGGCACCACGACGGTTTGTGTGACGCACAACCTCCACGAGGCGGTGCGGCTGGGCCACCGCGTCGCCGTGCTGTCCCGCCGGCCCGGCCAGGTGCGCGCCGTGGTGGAGATCGACCGGCCGATCAGTGGGCGGGATGTGGCGGCCCCGGAACTGCTGGCGGTCGAGCGGCAGCTTTGGGAGATGATCCGCGGCGACGCGGCGGCGGCCGAGCGGGAGCGGGTTCATGCCTGACACCATCATCAGCCCCGGCGCTACCGCCGGGCGCGACATCGTCGGTCCCGTGCCGTTCCGCGCCCGCGGCTTCGCGCCCCGCACCGTGCCCGGCGCCGCGGCGGCCACCCTGCTGGGCATCGTGGCGCTTTGGCAGGCGGGGGCGAGCGCCGGGCTGATCGCCACGCAGTTCCTGCCGCCGCCCGCCAGCATCATGCGCGCCCTATACCAGCTTGCGATCAGCGGCGAACTTTGGCTGCATCTGGGCGCGTCCTTGCAACGCCTGGCCATCGGCTGGACGCTGGGCACCGTGTGCGGCGTGGCGCTCGGCTTCGCGGTGGGTTTGTCAAGCTGGCTGCGCAGCCCCGGCATGGCCGTGGTGTCCGCGCTGTTCCCCGTCCCAAAGATCGCGCTGGTCCCGTTGTTCATCATCTGGTTCGGCATCGGCGAGGGATCGAAGGTCGCGACCTTGGCCTTCGGCGTGTTCTTCCCGACCGTGATCAACACTGCAGCCGGCGTCGATGCCGTCAGCCGCAACCTGGTGCGGATGGGCCAGGCGTTCGGGCTGTCCCGGGCCGCGATCCTGCGCAAGATCGTGCTGCCGGGCGCGCTGCCCGTCATCCTGAGCGGCTTCCGCGTCACGACGGGCATCGCCATTATCCTGCTCGTCGCCGCCGAGATGATCGGGGCGGAGCGCGGCATCGGCGCCTTCGTGCTGCAGGCCGGCAACCTGTATGACACCGACAACCTGCTGGCCGGCATCGTCGTGCTTTCGCTGCTCGGCCTGCTGGTCGCTTGGGCGCTCGGATGGCTGGAGCGGGCGCTGCTCGGCTGGCGTTAGGCGTTCGCGCCGCGGATCGCCTTGCAGACCGCCTGCGTGACCTCGGCGGTGGTCGCCTTGCCGCCCAGGTCGGGTGTCACGATCCCCGCCGCGCACACCTGCTCGACCGCGCGCATCAGCAGCGCGGCGGCGGACGCCTCGCCCAGGTGGTCCAGCATCATCGACGCGGTCCAGAAGGTGGCGACGGGGTTGGCGATGCCCTTGCCGGTGATGTCGAAGGCGCTGCCGTGGATCGGCTCGAACATGCTGGGATAGCGGCGCTCCGGATCGACGTTGCCGGTCGGCGCGATGCCGAGCGACCCGGCCAGCGCCGCCGCGAGGTCCGACAGGATGTCGGCGTGCAGGTTGGTCGCCACCACCGTGTCGATGCTGCCGGGCCGGCGTACCATGCGGGTGGTCATGGCGTCCACCAGCTCCTTGTCCCAGGCCACGTCCGGGTAGTCCGCGGCGACCAGGGCGGCGATCTCGTCCCAGAACACCATGCCATGGCGCTGGGCGTTGGATTTGGTGACGACCGTCAGCCGCTTGCGCGGGCGCTTCTGTGCGGCCTCAAACGCAAAGCGCATGATCCGCTCGACGCCGCGCCGGGTGAAGATGGCGGTTTCGGTCGCGACCTCCTCCGGGTGGCCGCGGTGGGCACGCCCGCCATGGCCGGCGTACTCGCCCTCGCTGTTCTCCCGCACGATCAGCCAATCGAGGTCGCCCGGCCCGACGCCGCGCAGCGGGCTGGAAACGCCGGGCAGGATGCGGGTGGGGCGGACGTTGGCGTACTGGTCGAACCCCTGGCAGATCGGCAGGCGCAGGCCCCACAGCGTCACATGGTCCGGGATGTCGGGGGCGCCCACGGCGCCGAACAGGATGGCATCGGCGGCGCGCAGCCGCTCCAGCCCGTCCGCCGGCATCAGCGCGCCGGTGCGGCGGTAGCGTTCCGATCCCCAGTCCAGGTGATCCACCTGCAACTGGAACCCGCCGTCGCGGGCCGCGACTGTCTCCAGCGCTTCCAACCCGGCGGCAACAACCTCCGGCCCGATGCCGTCGGCAGGAATGGAGGCGATCCGATGATGGCGCATGGTTTGCACAGCCTCTTGAGAAACGTCCCGTGTAGCCCGGCACGCCGCCGCTTGCCAGCGCCCCCGGTGCCCGGCATGGAAGCGCGGGGCAGGAGAGTTGACCATGCGTAGAGCAGTCCTTGCGGTTCTTTGTCTCGCGGCGGGGCTATCGGGCGCCGCACAGGCGCAAACGCTGCGCATCGCGCTGCGCGAGGACCCGGACATCCTGGACCCGACCCTGGCTCGCACCTACGTCGGCCGCATCGCCTTCGCCGGGCTGTGCGACAAGCTGTTCGACATCAACGAGAAGTTGGACATCGTGCCGCAACTGGCGCTGTCCTACGCCTGGGCGGACCCGACAAACCTGGTCATCAAGCTGCGCCCCGGCGTCGTGTTCCACGACGGCGAGACGCTCGACGCCGCGGCGGTCAAGTACTCGCTGGAGCGCCACCTTTCCATGCAGGGCAGCTTCCGCCGCAGCGAGATCAACGTGATGGACCGGGTCGAGGTCGTGGACCCGCTCACCGTCCGCATCGTGCTGAAAACCGCGTCGTCGCCCTTCGTGTCGCAACTCACGGACCGCGCCGGCATGATCGTGTCGCCCAAGGCGGCGGAGGCGGCGGGCAAGGATTTCGGCCTGCGCCCGGTCTGCGCCGGGCCGTTCCGCTTCGTGGAGCGGGTGCCGCAGGACCGCATCGTGCTGGAACGGTTTCCCCAGTACTGGGATACCGAGGCGATCAAGCTGGACCGGGTGATCTACCTGCCGATCCCCGACAGCTCTATCCGTCTGGCGAACCTGCAGGCCGGCAGCATCGAGCTGTCGGAGCAGATCCTGCCGACCGACGCGGACGCGGTGCGCGGCAACCCGCGGCTGCGGCTCGTGACTTCGGACAACCTGGGTTATTGGGGCATCACCATCAACCTGGGCAACGGGCCGCGCGCCAAGACGCCGCTCGGCAGCGATGCCCGGGTGCGCCAGGCGTTCGAGTTGTCGCTGGACAAGGCGGTCATCACCCAGGTCGTTTATAACGGCATCTACACGCCGGTGTCGCAGGGCCTGTCGCCCAGCAGCCCCTATTACGACAAGGCCGTGCAGCCGCAGGAGCGGGACGTGGCGCGGGCAAAGGCCCTGCTGAAGGAGGCCGGGGCGGCGCTGCCGGTGCCGGTCGCGCTCACAGTGCCGAACAACCCGGACCAGCGGCAGGCGGGCGAGATCATCCAGGCGATGGCGGCGGAGGCCGGGTTTGACGTGAAGATCACCGCGTCCGAGTACGCCTCGGCGCTGGCCGCGGCCAACCGGGGCGAGTTCGAGGCGTTCGCGACCGCGTGGTCCGGCCGGGCCGATCCGGACGGCAACCTGTTCAGCTTCATGCACAGCGGCGGCGCGCTGAACGACAGTCACTACGTCAACCCGAAAGTGGACGGGCTGCTGGACCAGGCACGGGCCGTGCAGGACGTGGCGGCGCGGCGCGCGTTGTACGACCAAGTCCAGGAGCAGCTGAGCAAGGACCTGCCGGTCGTGTACCTGAACAACCCCAAGAACGTCGTCGGCATGTCGGCGCGCGTGACCGGGTTCCGCCCGGTGCCGGACGGCTTGATCCGGCTGCAGGGCGTCGGGCTGGCGAAGTAGCCGTGCGCAGCCATCTCGGCGGCCGGCTGCTGCAGGTCCTGCCGACCATCCTGCTGGTCAGCCTCCTGGTGTTCGCGCTGCAGCAGCTCATGCCAGGCGACCCCGCCGTCGTGCTGGCCGGGGAGGAGCGGGGCGATCCCGCCGTGCTCGCGCAGATCCGGAGCGAGCTATGGCTCGACCGCTCGCTGCCGGTGCAGTACTTTCACTGGATCGGCAACGTCCTGCGCGGCGACCTGGGGTTCAGTTGGCGCATCCGCCAGCCGGTGGCGTCCCTGGTGCTGACCAAGCTTCCGGTCACGTTGCAGCTTGCCGCAATGGCGTTCGGGATCGCCCTGTGCATCGGCGTGCCGGCGGGCATCCTGTCCGCGGTGAAGCGCAACACCGGCTGGGACTACGTGGCGAACCTCATCGGATTGGCGGGACTGTCCACGCCGAACTTCTGGCTCGGCATCATGCTGATCCTGCTGGTATCGGTAAAACTCGGCTGGCTGCCGCCGTCCGGCTACGTGCCGCTGACGGAGGACTGGCGGCAGTCGCTCGCCACCACGATCATGCCGGCCTTCGTGCTGGGCAACGCCATCGCCGCCATCCTGATGCGCCACACCCGCAGCGCCATGCTGACGACGCTCGATCAGGACTTCGTGCGGACCGCGCGGGCCAAGGGCCTGAACGAGTGGACCGTCGTGTTGCGCCACGCTTTCCGCAACGCGCTGGTGCCGGTCGTGACCCTGGGGGCGCTCGAACTCGGCACGCTGCTGTCCGGCGCGGTGCTGACGGAGCAGGTGTTCAGCATCCCGGGCTTCGGCAAGCTGGTCGTGGATGCGGTGTTCAACCGGGATTATCCGGTGGTGCAGGGCGTCGTGCTGGTCACGGCGTGCTTGTATATCCTGCTGAACCTGCTGGCCGACGTGCTGTACGTCGTCATCAACCCGCGGCTGCGCGACGCATGAGATCCAGTCCGACCGCCCTGGCCCTGCGCCGGTTCCGCGGGCGGCCGGCGGCGGTGCTGGGCTTCGTCGTCATCGCCGTGTTCGTCCTGGTTGCCGTCGCAGCGCCGCTGATCGCGCCCTACGACCCGGTCGCCACCAGTTGGACCGCCATCCGCAAGGCGCCCTCCATGCAGCATTGGATGGGCACGGACGAGAACGGGCGGGATGTGCTGTCCCGCGTGGTGTTCGGCGCGCGGGCGTCCTTGCTGGCCGGCGTGGTGTCCGTGCTGATCGCGGCCGGGGTCGGGGTGCCGGTGGGCCTGCTGGCCGGGTTCGCCGGCGGCCGGGTGGACGCGGTGATCGGCCGGGTGGTGGATGCCATGCTGGCGTGCCCGTTCCTGATCCTGGCCATCGCGCTCGCGGCGTTCCTCGGCCCGGCGCTGACCAACGCCATGGTCGCCATCGGCGTGACCGCCGCGCCGGTGTTCGCCCGCGTCGCCCGCAGCGCCACCATGGACACGATGACCCACGACTACGTCGAGGCCGCCCGCGCCGTCGGCAACCCGCCCTGGCGCGTGGCGCTCCGCCATGTGGCACCCAACATCATCCCGCCCGTGCTGGTGCAGGCGACGCTGGCGATTGCGCTGGCGATCATCGCGGAAGCCAGCCTCTCCTTCCTTGGCCTCGGCCAGCAGCCGCCGGCGCCGAGCTGGGGCAGCATGCTGAACTCGGCGCAGCGTTTCCTGACCCAGGCGCCCTGGCTCGCGGTGTTCCCGGGTGCGGCCATCTTCCTGGCGGTGCTGGCCTTCAACCTGGTCGGCGATGGCTTGCGGGACGCGCTCGATCCGCGGCGCCGCTGACCCTATCCGAGGAGGCTTGCCGATGCGCGTCGCGATCATGGATGACTGGCAGGGCGTGGCGCGGGGTGCCGCCGATTGGTCGGCGGTCGAGGCCCGGGCGGAGGTCACGGTGTTCGCCGAGCCGTTCGCCGGTGAGGACGCCGCGGCGGCGGCGCTGGCGGACTTCGAGATCCTGGTGCCGATGCGGGAGCGCACGGAACTCGGCGCCGGGCTGATCGCCCGGCTGCCCAAGCTGCGGATGATCGCGCTCACCGGCGGCCGGTCGCAGACGCTGGCGCTCGACGCCTGCACCGCGGCGGGCGTCCTGGTGTGCAACACCGGCGGCGAGCGCTCCTCCATCGGCACGGCGGAGCTTGCCTTGGGCCTCATGCTGGCCGCCGCGCGGTCCATCCCAGCGGGCGACGCGGCGATCCGGGTCGGGCGGTTCCAGGAGGGCGTCGGGGTCGGCCCGGTGCTGGAGGGGCGCACCCTGGGCATCATCGGTTTCGGCCGGATCGGCGCGCGGGTGGGCGGCTACGGGCGGGCGCTCGGCATGGATGTGGTCGCATGGAGTCCGAACTTGACCGAGGCCGCCGCGCAGGCCGGCGGGGCGCGGCTCGTGGCGAAGGCCGACCTTCTGGCGCAGTCGGATGTGGTCAGCCTGCACCTCGTGCTGTCGGGCCGGTCGCGCGGCACCCTCGAGGCGGCGGACCTCGCGCGCATGAAGCCCGGCGCCATCCTGGTCAACACGTCGCGCGGCCCGCTGGTCGAGGAGGCGGCGCTGCTGGACGCGCTGCGCGCCGGGCGCATCCACGCGGCGCTCGACGTGTTCGGGGAGGAGCCGCTGCCGCCGGAGCACCCGCTGCGGACGGCGCCCAACACCGTGCTGACGCCGCATCTCGGCTACGGGACGCGGGACACCTTCGCGCAGTTCTACGGCGAGAGCGTGGAGAACATCCTGGCGTTCCTGGACGGCAGCCCGGTCCGCGTCGTCAACCCCGACGCCCTGCGCCGGCCGAGCGACCCGGCTTGACCACGGGACGCCGCGGGGGTCCGATGCGCGGACAAGCAAACGGGAGGCGATGATGCGGGCATGGGCGGTCGTTGAGAACGGGGCGGACCTGCAAGAGCTGGAACTGCCCACGCCGGAGCCGCAGGGCACCGAGGTGCTGCTGGAGGTCACGCATTGCGGGGTGTGCCATTCCGACCTGCACATCTGGGAAGGCCATTACGACCTGGGCGGCGGCAAGCAGATGTCGCTCAAGGACCGCGGCGTGGTGCTGCCGCTGGCAATGGGGCATGAGATCGTCGGGCGCGTCGCGAAGCTCGGCCCCGATGCGGCCGGCGTGGCCGTCGGCGACGTGCGGATCGTGTTCCCCTGGCTAGGCTGCGGCCAATGCGACCGCTGCTTGGCGGAGGAGGACAACATGTGCACCGTCGCCAGCCGCAGCCTGGGCGTTTATCAGCACGGCGGCTACAGCACCCATGTCGTGGCGCCGCATCCGCGCCATCTGATCGACCCCGGCACGCTCGACCCGGCGGTTGCGGCGACCTACGCCTGTTCCGGCGTCACGGTATATTCTGCCGTGCGCAAGGTGCTGCCGATGCCGCCGGCCGAGCCGATCGTGCTGATTGGCGCCGGCGGGCTGGGCCTCAATGCCATCGAGATTTTAAAGGCCTTGGGCCACAAGGCGATTGTGGCGGTGGACCTCAGCGCGGAGAAGCTGCAAGCGGCAACGGCGGCGGGCGCCACGGCGGTGGTGGACGCAAGCACGCCGGGCACGGCGGAACGCATCCTTGACGCCTGCGGCGGGCGGCCGGTCATGGCGATCATCGATCTCGTGAACGGCACGGCGACGGCAGCTTTCGCGTTCCCCGTCCTGCGGAAAGGCGGCAAGCTGATCCAGGTCGGCCTGTTCGGCGGTGAGATGAGGCTGCCCTTGCCGTTGATGGCGATGCGGGCGCTGACGATCCAAGGTAGCTACGTCGGCAACCCAAAGGAACTGCGGGAGCTTGTTGCGCTAGCGCAGAACGGCGGCATCACCCCGTTGCCGATCACTCC
>CAXTUO010000043.1:8626-12199 GCA_964247175.1 uncultured Acetobacteraceae bacterium
GCCGCAGTCCAGTGCCAATGCAGCCCTACATCGGTTGCGCGACGGGCAAGTGACCGGTCGGATCGTCCTGACCGCAGCCTGATCAGGCCAGCCTTTCGTCTCGTGCGGCGCGCGGCCGCTGGCTGCGCGCCATGACGCCGGCTGACGTATGCGCCGCCATGCGCCGCATAAGAGGCAATGCGTAGCCCAGGCGGCGCACCAGTTCCGCCGAGATCAAGATCTCAGCCCGCATCGCCCCGGTGTACCAAAGCCGATAAGCCGATCCAGTCAGGCCGAGGATGCCGCAACGTTCCTGGCTAGGCAGACCGAGAAGATTGGCAAGGCTGTCAAGTTCCCGGACCGCCGCAGACACCTGCGCGGGCGTTTTCAATACCTCTGACATCTGCATCCCTCATTCCTGAGAGACAGACTGTAACGATTTATTATCGAAATGGAAACCACATTAACGTAGGTATCACGAAGAGTTTTGATGGGATCACGAGATCGGCCGGGGATGCAAAGCCGCTGATCCGTCGCTCAGATCGATATCCCTGCCGCCCAAAGGCCGCGCGATCATCCCTAATGGGTCGGCAATCGCCAGAATGCCGTCCTTGCCAGGACGGACGGCAGAAAGGCCGCGTGCATTGCTGGATGGGACACCAGCAGTGCGCAGCAATGCGCCGACGAAGGAGCGTCCCCAAGCCAATGCGGAAGCCCCCTGGATCGCCGCCCAACTTTCCCGCCAACGAGCTTGGCGGTCCGCAAGGCTCATGTTCAGCGCCGTATCCAAGGCGTCCGCGACCTCGTCGGCATCGTGCGGATTGACGATCAGCGCCGAGCCAAGCTGCCCCGCGGCGCCCGCGAAGCGGGACAAGATCAGCACGCCGGGGTCCTGCGGGTCCTGCGCGGCGATATACTCCTTGGCGACCAGGTTCATCCCGTCCCGCAAAGGCGTCACCAGGCCAACCCGCGCTTCCCGCATGTAGCCGGCGACCGTGCTGCGGGCGCCGGCCCGCGCCACGAGGCGGAGCGGCATCCAGTCGGGCTCGCTGAACTCGCTGTTGACGCTGCCGGCCTCCCGCTCGATGGCGTTGCGCAGGTCCCGATAGGCAACCACGTCCTTGCGCGATTCGGCGGCAATCTGCAGGAACGTCACCCGGCGCCGCAGATCAGGCCGTGTTTCCAGCAAGCGTCGATACCCGGCGATCCGCTGCAGCAGGCCCTTCGTCGGGTCCATGCGGTCAACCCCGAGCACCAAGCGCTGGCCGCCCAAGCTGCCGCCCAGACTCCGGCGCAGCCGTTCCGTCGGCGCGGCGCGCCAGGCATCCTCGGCGATCGCGGCAAACTCCTGCGCCTCAATCTCAACCGGGAACACGCCCAGGCGCACCCGCCGACCGCCGACGTTCAGCCAGCCGTTCGGCATCCGCAGCGCGTCGCCGATGCGGCAGGCAACCTCGGCGAAGTTCTCGACGTCGTTTGCGGTTTGAAAGCCGAGCAGGTCCGCCGCGAGCAGGTCACGCAGCAACGCGCCGGCCTCCGGCACGCTGGCCAGCATGTCGGCGGATGGGAACGGGATATGGAGAAAGAAGCCGATGGGCGCCCGCACGCCTCGCGAGCGCAACGCTTGGGGCATCCCCATGAGGTGGTAGTCATGAATCCAGATGAGGTCGTCGGCCCGCAGCATGGGCTGCAGCGCGTCTGCCAACCGCTCGTTCACCTGGCGGTAAATCTGCGCGTTGCGCCGGTCGAACGTCATCAATTCCGGCATCGAATGCAGCAGCGGCCAGAGCGTGCTGTTGGAGAACTCGTTGTAGTAGCGGTCGTGCTCTTCGGCCGTGAGGTCGATGGTCGCATACTTGACGCGGCCCGACTCAGCCATGCGAACCGGTGCGGGCGCGTCCGAGATGTTGCCGCTCCAGCCGAACCATACGCCGCCCCGCCGCTCCATCAAGGCTTCCAGCGCGACGGCAAGGCCGCCAGCCTGGGCGCCTGCTGCCGCCGGCGCGGGAACGCGATTGCTGACGACGACGAGGCGGTTCACCTTAGCTCCATCAAAGCGACTGGCAGACGGCTCAAGATGCCGGCCAGGGACAGGCGCGTTGTGCTCATGCTCTCCACCTCTCCGTCTAAAATATGCACAAGCCTCCGGTCCACTAGGCTGCGCGGCAATAAAACAGCAGTTTCCCGCCAATTACCAGCATCGACGAGCGGCTTGTCGGCCGACGGGTCAACGGCTACCGGCAGCCGGGTGCCGATCACGATCGCCGAACGGCCCTCGTAAACGCGAGCGAACGCCAAAGCATGGTCGGCATATGGCCCGTCCAGGCGCAGCGGGACGTAGCTGCCCTGGGTGAACAGGCCGGGCGCCCGGGCGCGCAGCGCGAGCGTGCGGGCGATGATGGCCTGCTTCACCCGGCCGTCGCGCCAGGAGGGCAGCAGCAAAGCCGGCTCCTCCGCCGCTTCCAGGCCTGCCTTTCGCGCCGGGAAATCGACCGGGCGGCGGTTGTCGGGATCGACCAGGCTGAAATCCCAGAACTCGGTCCCTTGATATAGGTCCGGGATGCCAGGACTGGTGAGCCGCAGCAGCGTCTGCGTCAGGCTGTTGATTGCGCCCGAGGGCGCGATCCGGGCGGCGAAGCTCGCGAGTTCGCCGGCCATGTTCACGCTGCGCCCGGCATCGAGCAGGCCTGCCAGGAAGCTGCGGCATGCCCCCTCGTAGTCGGTGTCCGGCACCGTCCAGCTCGTGCGGCGCTTCGCTTCGCGCAACGCCTTTTCCTGCCAGGCGGCCACCCGGGTTTCAAACACCGCAAGCCCTTCGGCATCGTCCGGCGCCAAGTCGAGCGGCCAGGCGGCGATCAGGGTCTGGTAAAGCATGACCTCATCAGCGGGGTCAGGCGCCGGGCCGTCGAGGTCGCGCTTGAGGGAAGCATTGAGCCGCGTCCACCGTTGCAGCGCCGCTTCCCACTCGGACGGGATTTCGCTGAGCACGGCAAGCCGGGCGCGGGTGTCCTCGCCACGCTTATGGTCATGCGTGGCGGTGGCCAGCAGGGCGAGCGGGAAACGCTTCTGCCGCTCTTTGTTGGCCGCATGGAACGCCGTGGGGCTGAGGCACCATTGCGACGGCTCGCTGCCCACCTCGTTGCGGGACAGCAGGCGGCCGTAACGGTAGAATGCCGTGTCCTCAACCGACTTCGCCGCGGTTGGGGCGGAAAGCTGCTGGAACTTCACCATCGCCCGCAGCCGTTCCTGCCGCTGCGTCCCGGCCGGCACGCCGCGCAGTCCGGTGCCGGACAGCCATTCGCCCACCAGTTCCAGCAAGGGCCGGTCGGCGACGCGCACCGTGCGGCGCGCCCCGGCCATGGCCCAATCCATGACGCGCTGGTCCGTGGGCGTGATGCCGCCGGGACCGGCGTAGATGCGGTACACGTGGAAGTGCACCAGCAACTCCGTCAACGTGTTGCGGATGGCGGTCAGCGTGTAGTCCCGGGTGGCCAGGTTGCGCCGGGCTACCCGGTGCAGCGCCGACGCGGTGACGAACAGCTCGCTGCTCAGGTTCTCCCGCAGGATCTGGCGTCGCGCCGGCATCGCCTCGTG
>CAXTUO010000044.1:0-12067 GCA_964247175.1 uncultured Acetobacteraceae bacterium
ACTCGCTCGCGTTCCGCCGCACGACCACGGAGGTGCTGAACATCGTGTACAACGGGCGCAGCACCGGCGGCGGCTTCCTGCCGAACCAGGCCAACGGCGCCATCCGCTGACGGCCGCCGGGGCGGACAAACCTGGTCCGCCCCCGATTGGCTTTCGCGGCTCAGGAGCCTGATTACCGCCGGACCGAAATCCCGGCCTCCTGCCCTTGGCTGACCGGCTCGCGGCTTTGCAGCACGGCCCGCATCGCTTCCTCCCCGGCGCGCCAACGGTCGGCGAACGTCGCGCGGGAAAAGTCGAACACCTTGGCGACACCGGCCTCGTCGAGGCCCGCGCGGTAGCTGAGGTAGTGCATCTCCGTCTGCCGCAGGCGACCTTCGGCGAGCATCGCCGCGATGTCCGGCCGGTTGCGCAGCTCAAGCGGCAGCGCTTCACCGAGGCGGCCGATCACGGCGTGCAGCTGCTGTTCCCGCTCCTGCCTTTCCAGGAGCCGGCGCGTTTGGTTGCCAAACGCCAGGTCGCCGGCGCGCGACAGGCTGGCGCCCAACGTGTGCGGGCGGCTGCCTTCCGGGGCGAACAGGTCGATCACGAAGCACAGCGCGCCACCAAAGGCTGGGTCATCCAGCAGGAGATCAAGCGGCGCGTTGGAGGCCAGCCCGCCGTCGCCCAGCAGCCGTCCTTCGACCTCAACCGGAGCGAACAAAGGCAGCAGGGCGCAGGATGCCACGAGATGCTCTGGCCCGATCTTCATGCCTCGGCCCGTGTCGAACACCACGCGCTCGCCGGCAACCACGTCGGTTGCCGCAATGGTGACACGCACATCGCCCCGGTTGAGACGGTCGAAGTCGATCAAATCAATGACTTGCGCGCGCAGCGGTGCAAGGTCGTACAGGGCAGACACATCGTTCGCCCCAACTCGCGGCCCGGCGGAAAGGCGGGGGCGAAAGATGCCGGGACGGCCGAAGGCCAGCGTTTCCAGCACGCTCGCCTGGTTGTGCGCTTGCCGCCAGGCCCCGGAATCCGGGACGCCGAACCAGAAGGATGCGACCGGAGTGGGGTCGGTCGTGGCCGTGCGCCAGAACTGCCGCAGCCGTGCGGTGCGGCGCTCCGGCGGGTTCCCCGCGATGATCGCGGCAGCCACGGCACCGATCGAGCTTCCCAGGACCCAGTCCGGAAGCGGGCCTCCATCCGCCTCCAGCGCGGCGTAGGCGCCGGCCTCATACGCGCCGAGGGCGATCCCGCCGGCGAGCACCAGGGCGGTCGGGCGGCTTGGAGGATGCATACGGCTGTCGTCTGGCATGGAAAGCTGCTCTCTGTTTGGGGATCGCACGGCGCCGGGCTGCGGCCAGGTAGGCAGGGCCGCCGGTCGCGGTCCTAGCCGATGCAGGAAGGCGAGTCAGGAAAGCCGGCCGTGCAGGCGCCCCCGCGCCCGCCCGGCTCGCTTCAGGTTCCGCAGAACGTCCGATACGACGGGTCGGCCTGCGTCGGCGGCAAGGTGTACTGCTCGAAGCCCGGCCGGTCCTCGAAGGGCTGCGCCGTCGCGTCCAGCAACGCTTCGAACGGGCCGAGGTCACCGTCCCGGGCCGCGGCGAGCGCCGCTTCAACCAGGTGGTTGCGCGGAATGATGGCCGGGTTCACCCGCCGCATGGCGTCAGCGCGCACTTGGGGCGGCACGGATTCCGCGGCCAGCCGTGCGCGCCAACGTGCGGCCCACTCGTCGTAAGCGCCGCCGTCGGCGAACAGCGTCCGCACGGCGGCGTCCCCTTCCGGCCCGGCCGCCGCAGCGCACAAGCGCCGGAACGTCAGCGTGAAATCCGCCGCGTTCTCCGCCATGCGGGTCAGCAGGTCCTGAACCAGGGCCGTGTCGCCTTCCTGCTCGGTTTCGAGGCCGACCTTCCGCCGCAACCCGCCGAAGTAGGCGGCCTCGAACCGCGGGCCGAAGGCAGCCAATGCCTCCTGCGCGGCCGCCAGGCCGGCGTCCTGGCCGTCCCCGAGCAGCGGCAGCAAGGCCTCGGCGAGGCGGGCCAGGTTCCAATGCGCGATGCGGGGCTGGTTCGCGTAGGCGTAGCGCCCACCCTGGTCAATGGAACTGAACACCGCGGCCGGGTCGTAGGCGTCCATGAAGGCGCAGGGGCCGTAGTCGATGGTTTCGCCGGAGATGGCGGTGTTGTCGGTGTTCATCACGCCGTGGATGAAGCCCACCAGCACCCATTGCGCCACCAGGTCCGCCTGCCGGGCAACCACGCCATCCAGCAGGGCGCGGCAAGGGCTTTCGGCACCCGCCGCATCCGGATAATGCCGGGCGATCACGTAATCGGCGAGCGTTTGCACCGCCTCGACATCGCTGCGGGCGGCGAAGTACTGGAACGTGCCGACGCGGACGTGGCTGGCGGCGACGCGGGTCAGCACCGCGCCGGGCAGCATCGTTTCGCGGATGACCTCCTCACCCGTGGCAATCGCAGCCAGCGTCCGGGATGTCGGGATGCCCAGCGCCGCCATGGCCTCGCTGACGAGGTACTCGCGCAGCACCGGCCCCAGCGCGGCGCGGCCGTCGCCCCGGCGGGAGAACGGCGTGGGTCCAGAGCCTTTGAGCTGGATGTCGCGCCGCCGTCCGTCCCGCCCGACGACTTCGCCCAGCAGGATGGCCCGCCCATCCCCCAACTGTGGCGAGAAGCCGCCGAACTGGTGCCCGGCATAGGCCAGGGCAATCGGCTCCGCTCCGGCCGGCACGGCATTGCCGGAGAAAACGTCCGCCGCCTCGGGGCCGCTCAAGCTGCCAGGGTCGATCCCAAGCAGCTCCGCCAAGGCGGTGTTGACTCGCAGCAGCCGGGGCGCCGCGACGCGCGTCGGCTCGACACGCGCGAAGAAGCGGTCCGGCAGGCGGGCATAGGTGTTGTCGAAGGGGATGTGGATGGGCATGGCGTTCAATCCTCGAAGCTGCCGGCCCGCCCCGCGGCGCAAGCCCTGACCGGGACCGCACGCCCGCGCAACGTTCTGCGCTGGCAGCGGCCCCATCCGCCTCACATGGGAGGGCGGTCAGGATCAGGCAAGCTTGCCCCGCCGTTCACAGCATCGGGCGCCCGCCGGTGACGGGGATGACGGCACCGGTCATGTAACTTCCCAAGTCGGAGGCTAGCAGCACGTAGGCGCCAGCCAGCTCCGCCGGCTGCCCGGCGCGGCCGAGCGGCGTTTCCTCGCCGAAGCTTTCGACCTTCTCTTGCGGCATGGTGGACGGGATCAACGGCGTCCAGATCGGCCCCGGCGCCACCGCGTTCACCCGGATGCCCTTGCTTCCCAGCATCCCGGCCAGCCCGGCGGTGAAGTTGGCGATGGCGCCCTTGGTCGTCGCGTAGGCCAGCAGTTGCGGCGTCGGGTTCTTGGCGTTGATCGAGGTCGTGTTGACGATGGCAGCCCCCGGCTTCATGTGCGGCACCGCCGCCTGGCACAGGTAGAATTGCGAGTAGATGTTGGTGCGGAACGTCTTGTCCCATTCCTCCGCGCTGATTTCCGAGATGTCCTCGTGGGTCCGCTGCATGGCGGCGTTGTTGACCAGGATGTCGAGCCGGCCGAACTCCGCCACCGCCCGCTGCACGACCTCGCGGCAATGGTTCTGCTCGGAGATGTCGCCGGGCATCAGCACGGGGCGGCGCCCGGCTTCGCGCACCCAATGGGCGGTCTGCTCGGCGTCCTCGTGCTCGTTCAGGTAGGAGATCAGCACGTCCGCGCCTTCCCGTGCGAAGGCGATGGCGACCGCACGGCCGATTCCGCTGTCCGCGCCGGTGATGATGGCGGCGCGGCCGAGCAGGCGTCCGGAGCCTTTATAACTGTGCTCGCCATGGTCGGGCTGCTGCGGCATCTCGCTCGTGTGGCCCGGCGGCTCGATCGGGTGGGTCTGCATGGGCGGCTGGGGATGGCTGGTGGGATCGTCGGCCATGGGAAAACTCCTCGGGGGTTGGCGTTACCGCGGGCTGCGCCGCGGGTGGCGGTCGGTCATGCTGATCAGCGCAAGCTCGCTCAGCCCAATCGCCACCAGCAGCAGGCGGTGGGACGGCTTCTGCCGGCGCAGCAGCAGCCCGGCGCCCAGGAAGGACAGCGACCCGGCGGCGTCGCAAGCCAGATGGGTCCGCATGCTGAGCAGCGGCACGGCCCCGCCCTCGTAGCGGGTCAGCAGGGTGTAGCCGAGATGCCAGGCCGGCCCGACCTGCATGATCCGCCGCACCGGGCCACCGAACCGCCCGCTCGCGGCCAGCGCCGCAATGCCGAGCGGCAGAAGGTAATCGGTCACGGCGTGGCTGCGTGTGCTGATCATGGCGGCACAACGGCGGAGCGGCGAGATGGCTGCATGGGCGTTGTCCGCAATCGCGTGAAACACCGGAGCGTGAACAGCCGGCCTTATGTCACGGCCATCGCGCTCGACCCGGGCAGGCTCGACGCGAAATCCTGGCCCATCAAGCGCGACGGCGTGCAGAACCCGGGCGGTGGCGGGCGGCCCAGCACCGAGGAAACCACGCCGAGCGCGCTGCTGACGGTGAAATCGTAGCCGTTCGCGGTTCGCATCCGGCAGGTCCGGCGCAGGCCAGCACCCTCCGCCTCGCCCCAGACAAAGGACGGCCGCCCGGCCCGGGCATCGGCATCCGGGCCGCGCACCGTCCCGGCGCGCCGGGCCACGGCGTCACGGACCAGCGGGACCGCCATCAAGGGGCCGAGCAGGTTCCCGAACGCCGCTGCGAGCGCCGCCGCGGGCGGGACGGCGGCATAAACCTCGATGTTCGGGATTCCCGTGGTGTGGAAGGCGGTGCTGACGTCGCCCCAGGCGATTGTCACGGCCGTCCGCAGGCCTGCGCCGAAGTCGATCCGCCGGGGGTGGTGGCCATGCGGCACGCGGACGATCCGCCCGTTCCGCCGCACGCGCCCGCCCATGGCGATGCCCTCCGCCGCGGTTTTCGCCGTGCCGGGCGAGACGGCGGAACGGGTATCGAAGCCGAGCCGCAGATGCGTCGCTTCCGGCAGCGCGTCCTTGAGCGCGGCGGCGACGCAATCAGTCGGCACCACGTCGAACCCGACGCCGGGGCACAGCAGCACGCCCGCCGCCCGCGCCCGCGCATCGCGGGCATGGGCCTGCTCGAACACGTCGATCTCCCCGGTGATGTCGAGGTAATGCGTGCCGCTCCGCAGGCAGCGCTCCATCATGGGAACGCCCGTCGCCGAGAACGGCCCGGCGCAATGCAGCACGAGCGCCATGCCGTCCAATGCGCCGGGCGCGTCGTCCGCCCGGTCCAGGGCGAACACCCGATGCGGAAGGCCAAGCTCCTGCGCGAGCGCGCCGACCTTGCCGGGATCGCGCCCGGCCAGCGTCGGCGCGAGGCCGCGCCGCACCGCCTCCCGCGCAATCAGTTGCCCGGTGTAGCCGTTTGCCCCGTACAGCATCCATGGCGACATGAAGACTCGCTTCGGGACCGTGCATCCCTTGTTTGCATCGCGGCGCGTTCCGCGTATGAGGCGCTTTTCAGCAAAAGGATTTTAAATGCCTCGCAAGCCGAAGGCCACCCGCGCCGCCGAAGCCGCCGTGCCGGATGCGCCCCCCACGCCAGCCCGCCGGGGCCGTCCGCCCCGGGCGAAAGTCGCCCCGATGCCGGCTGAGGCGAAAAGCAGCGCACCAAGCGTCAGCGCCAGGGACGCCGACGCGACAACAGGGCCGCACGACTCTGCCCTGATGCCGGAGCCGGTGGACGCGGGCGGGGCGGTCGCCGAAGCCAAGCCGGCCGCGCCGACCCCGGCACGCGCTCCGGCTCCCGCTCCGGCCAAAACCGCAGGGGCGCCGTCCAAGTCGGCCGCGCAATGGGACCCGGCCGCCGACACGGTGCAGTTCGACTGGGCCGAAATCGAGCAGACGGCATCGCGGCCAGGCCCCAACCAGGTCATGGCCAAGCTGCTGGTCGCAGCGCGCGCCGAGGGCGCGAGTTCGCGCTGGCCGTTCGGAGCGGCGTGACGCGGCGCCACTCTGGCGGAAGGTTTTCAGCGGCGGGCCAAGTCGTCACGGAGCACGCCCACCTCCGCCTTTTCACCCGGCCGCTGTAACCGGCGGCCGGGTTCCGCGGAATGGCCGGCCATGGGTGCGGACATGGCAAGGTGGGCCGGCATGGCAGCGGAGCGTGTTGTCCCGCCCGCCTCGGCAGCCGACGCGTTGCGCGCCTCGGCAATCGCCGCGTTGCGCGCCTCGGCGCGACACCTGAAACTGCATAGGACCGGCATGGCCGTCAGTGACTGGAGCGCGCTGATGGCGGCCGCGCAATCGGGCGACGCAGCCGCCTACCATCGGCTGCTCACCGAGGCCGGGGCGCGGCTGCGCCGTTACTTCGACCGCAGGCTGCCGCCAGGCGCCGTCGATGACGCGGTCCAGGACACCCTCCTTGCCGTCCACCAGAAGCGGCATACCTACGACCCGGCCCGCCCGTTCGAGCACTGGCTCATGGCGGTGGCCCGGCACAAATGGATCGACCGGCTGCGCGCGATGCGGTCGGCGCCGACGGAAGCGCTCAATGAGGATATCCCGGTGGCCGACCACGGCGACGCCGTCACCAGCGCATGGACCCTTGAGGCTCTTTTGCGGCACCTCAAGCCGGCGCAGGCCGCCGTGATCCGTTTGGTCAAGCTGCAAGGCCACAGCGTCGAGGAGGCGGCGGCCCGCACCGGCCAGTCCGTTTCGCTCGTGAAGGTGAACATCCACCGGGGACTGGGCCGGCTTGCGTCCCTGGTGCAAAGGCAGCGCGATGGCGAATGACCCCTTGATCGACCGCCTCGCCCGCGACCTCAAGCCCGTGCGGCGGCGGACCGCTGGGCGGGACGCGGTGTTCCTTGGGCTGCTTTGCCTGGTCGAGCTGGCGCTGTTCCTGGGCTTGGGCGCGACGCGGCCGGATATGCCGGTGGCGATGGAGCAGCCGTCGTTCTGGTGGAAGCTCGGCAGCGTCGGCCTCATCGCCTTGGTCGGCGCGGCGGTTGCGGTTCTGTCCTTCGATCCCGTCCGCTCGCCCCGCCGGGGACTGCGCTGGCTGGCCGCGATCATCGCCCTTTGCCTTGCTGCCGGCTGGATCGTCGATGCGTCCGGCGACGGATGGCACGCCCTCGCGGCGCGCGTGAACTGGCACGAGGGGATGCAGTGCGCCTCCAAGATCGTGGCGCTGTCGGTGCCCTTGATGCTCGGCCTTGGCCTGCTGATGCGGCACGGTGCGCCGACCGACAGCGGCGGCGCGGCGCTCGCCTCCGGCATCGCCGCGGCGGCCTGGGGGGCGTTCGTGTTCGTGTTCGCATGCCCCTACGACGATCCGCTCTACATCGCCATCTGGTATGCCGTGGGCTGTGGATTTGTTACGCTCATTGCGCGTTTAGTGCTGCCGAAGCTGACGCGCTGGTGAGCGCCGGGGGGGCGTCCTTGACCCATTCCCGCGCGCGGGCGAGCTTGATGAACGCATGGGCCGCCCGCGTGAAAGGGCGGCCCGCCACCGCGACAAGCAGGACATCATGCGCGGCCTGTCCCATCAGCGGGCGCTTGTGAAGTCCCTCAGGCGCGGCGGCCCACTCGGTCGATAAAGCGATGCCAAGCCCGGCGCGCACCAAGTCCGCCGCGTGCCCCGGCGCATCCGCCCGGTGTTGATGGCTCGGGCGCGTGCCATGGGCTTTCTGCGCCTGCTCCAGCAGCCGCGCCATCCGGCAGTCCGCCGTCCCGCAGATCACCGCCGCCCCGTGCAACGCGCTGAGCGGGACCGCCTCCCCCGTGTCCAGCGCGTGACCCGGCGGCAGCATCAGCACCGCCCTGTCCCGGAACAGCGGCCAACGGTTCAGCCGATCCGGCAGCACCGCGTCCCCGGTCACGACCGCCGCATCCAGCGTTCCCTGCAGCAAGGCCTCGCAAAGCTTGGCGCTGCCGGCGCCCTTGAGGCTCAACGCGAAGCCCGGCAGGCGTGCGGCCAATTCCCCGAACACCGGGAGGAACGGCGGCGTCGGCACGTCGGTCGCCAAACCCACCCGGAGCGGCGACGACGCCTGGCTGTTCATGCCGGACGCATGCTCCTTGGCGCGCTCGGCCGCGGCAAAGCACTGCTCCAGCAACGGCAGCATGGCCTGTCCCAGCGGCGTCAGTTGGGTCAGCGACCGCTCCCGCAGCAGGAGCGGGCCGCCCAGCTCCTCCTCAAGCCGCTGGATGCTCTTGGTCAGCGCGGGCTGGGTGACGTGGCAGGCCTCCGCCGCGCGGGTGAAGTTCAGCGTCTGCGCCAGCGCCAGGAAATAGCGGATTTGCGTCAGGTCCATCGCATGCGCCCACTGCCTCGCCATGCCCGGCGCTGCTCTTTTCACGAGGGACTATACGTGGCAATGCCCGTTCGGTTACGGCCAGGTTTTGCGGGTCAGCGGACCGCTGCCTCCAAGGCGGCCAGCCCAGCGGGAAAGCTGATGCGGCCGAAGCCGATGCGGAAACGGTCGTCGGGGAGTGATGCAAGCTCCGACCGGAACACGCTGGCCGGCAGCAGCAGGATGCCGGCGGCTTCCGCCATGCGGGCGACGAAACACTCGACACCCTCGGCACCGGCGTAGCGCACGTAGCCGACGACACCCGCGTCCGGCTCGCGCCAGTGGAACAGCGCCGGGTGCCGGGCGAGGAAGCCGGACAGCGCCAGGAGGTTGGCCGCCGCGATGTCCCGGTTGCGCCGGGTGATCGCCTCGCCCGCCTTGAGCGCGATGTTGGCCAGCACCTCGCTCGGCCCGGCGCCGCACACCGACAGGTATTGCCGGAACCGCGCGACGCGCCCGACCAGCTCCGCATCCCGGCAGGCGACCCAGCCGACGCGCAAGCCGGGCAGGCCGTAGGCCTTGGACAGCACGCCGACGGACACGCCGCGCTCATAGGCGTCGGCAGCGGTTGGCAGGCGGCGGGCCGGGTCGCGCTCCGTCAGGCGGTACACCTCGTCGCTCAGCAGCCATATCCCGTGGCGGCGGCAGAGTGCCACCAGCGCCGCGAATCGCTCGGGCGGCAGCAGGGCGCCGGTGGGGTTGTTGGGGAAGCTGATGCACACCAAGCGGGTGTTGGGCCGGACCGCCGCGGCGACCGCGCGGATGTCGAGCGACCAGCCGTCCGCCGCGTCCAGCGCCACGCCGGACACGTCGGCCAGGCCGAGCGCCAGCGTTTCCACGGATTGATAACCAGGCACAACGACAATGGCATGATCGCCAGGCTGCAAGAGGGCATGCAGCACGGCGTAGATCCCCTCCTGCGCGCCGGCGAAGCTGACCAGGTTGTCGGGACCGATGTTGTCGTAGCCGGCGGCGATGCTGGCGCGCAGCCAGGGGGCGCCGAGCGGGTCGGTGTAGGCCAGGCGCAGGCCCGCCCAGCGCGCCTGGTCCTCCGCATCCGCGAGGCCGAGCAAGTCGGCCACCGACATGGTTTCGCATTCGGACGCGCTCAGGTGGTGCACGGTTTGGTCGTGCAGCCGGGACAGCATGGCGGCGAGTTCCAGGCCGCGCATGGGCACGCCGGGGCGGGCCGCTGGCGCCGTCACGGCTGCGCGCCGGACGCGGCCACGCGGGCGAAGGTGCTGACGATCTTGCCGGACGCCCGCAGGGTGCCGCGCAGCGATCCCGCAACCTTGGACTGGCCGCCCACGCGGCAGCGGTACGGCACGGGCAGCTCCAGGATGCGCAAGCCGCGCCGGGCCGCCTTCATCTGCATCTCGATGTTCCAGCCATAGGTCATTTCCACCATGCCGAGCCGGGCCAGCGCATCGCGGGCGATCACGCGGAAGGCGCACATGTCGGTGTAGCGCACGCCGTACAGCGCGCCGATCAGCCGCCCGGCGACGGCGCCCGCCGCGACCTGGTGCCAGTTCATCGACCCCGGCGCGCGGGTGCCGCGGGTGCGCGACGCGATGACGAAATCCTGGGTGCCGTCCAGCACGGGCCGGGCCAGCCGGGGCAACTGGTCGCCGCAATCGGCCCCGTCGCCGTCCATGAAGGCGATCACGTCGCAATCTGGTCGTGCCGCTGTGACGCCTGCGGCGCAAGCGCGCCCGTAGCCGCGCCCGGGGTCCAGCACCCGCGCGCCCGCCGCCCGCGCCACCGCCTGCGTGCCGTCCGTGCTGCCGCCGTCGGCCACGACCACCTCGCCCACGCCCTGCCCCAGCGCCTCGGTCACCACGGCGCCGATGGCTTCCGCCTCGTTCCAGGCGGGGATCACCAGGGACACGCGGGACAGGTCCAGGGCTACAGGCTCCAGCGCAGGCCGCAGCCTTGGCACGGCTTGGGCGGGGCGTCGCTGACGAGGGCGGTACGAAAACCCTGGTAGGCCGGGCTGTTCCAGATGTCCCGCAGGGTCTGCTGCGTCGCGTCGCCCAGCGTGTAGTTCTCGTAGCCGCGGGCGGAGAACGGGGCGATGCAGCAGGGCAGCGCCCGGCCGTGCGCGGTGAAGTACATCAGCGACCACGGGCGCCGGCAGGTGGCCCAGGGCTTGTCGTCCGCGGTGCGCTTGAGGCTCAGCCCCGGCTCGGTCGCGCCGGATGCGTCGAGCGTCACGCCGAGATCGCGCCCGATGGCCGTGGCGTCGGCGATCACCGCTTCCTCCTCGGCGCGGGTTTGCTCGAACAGGCTGCTGTCCAGGCGGGCCATGCCGAAGCCCTGCTCGTCGAACACCAGGCGCTGCAAATGCACCTCCTTGACCCCGATGCGAGCGGCCAGGCGCACGAACTCCGGCAATTGATCGACCGTTTCCTTCAGGCCGGTCAGCCACAAGGACACCACGGGCGCAGCCGCCCCGGTCGCCGCCTGCAGGTTGGTGAAGGCGCTCACGTTGCGCACGATGCGGTCGAACATGTCCTTGCCGCGCACCTTCAGGAACGTTGCCGCCTCCGCCGCGTCCAGCGACACGCGCAGTTCGTCCAACCCCGTGTCGATGATCTCCCGGTGCTTGCGCGGCGCCAGCAGCGTGCCGTTGGTGTTGAACAGCACGTGCGTGCCGCGCGCCTTGAGGTGGCGGATCATGTCGGGAAGGTGACGGACCAGCATCGGCTCCCCCACCCCATGCAGCACCACTCGGGCGACGTTCGGCACCTGATCCACGATGCGGCGGAACAGCTCCATGCTCATGTCCGCCGGCGGCTCCAGCGCCTCGAAGGTGCGCGGGCAGGTCTCGCACAGCAGGTTGCAGCGGTTGGTCACTTCCAGATACAGGCAGACCGGCGGCGCTTCGGCGACGCTGTCCCGGGCCGCGACGGCCTCAAAGTAACGCCGCGCGTCGAGCGCGGGCGGCGTGTTGGTCGTTGCGGACATTCAGGAGCCTCCAGAAACGGCAGGGAGCGGGTTTAGGCGGGCGGGCCGCAGCAGTTCCCAGGCCAGCAGCCAGGCGAACGGCAGGAACACCAAGGCGGGCCACAGAACCTGGTCATGGTCCGGGTCCAGGTACAACGCGGGCGCTGCAAGCGTCAGCCAAAGCGCGCTGGCCCGCGGCGCCAGCACCGCCGGCCAGGCCAGCACCGCCAGATACCAGGGATAATGCGGCGAGAGTGCGGCCATGGTGGCGGCGCTCAGCCACAGCGCATCGGTGCAGATTGCCGCCGCGCGGCGCGCCGGGTCGGACGGCAGGGGACGCCGCACCACCGACACGGCGAGCGCCGCAAGCCCCGCCAGCGCCAGCGCCAGGTAGCCCGGCCCGGCCCAGGACGGCAGCGGCCCGAACAGGGCGAGGAGGCGCAGCAGCACCACGCCGCCATCGGCCAGCCGCTCCTCCGACGCATAGCCCGGCAGGTAGCCGAACACCCGCCAGCCGACGCCCGCGTAGCAGGCGTAGCCCACGGCCATCACCGCGCCGCAGGCCAAGGGCGTGCGCCAGTCCCAGCGCCGCCAAAGCGCCGGGAACAGCGCGGCGGGCAGCAGCTTGCACAGGATCGCAAGGCCCAGCGCCCCGCCGGCCAGCGCCGCGCGCGCGCGGACCGCGGCGAGGATGGCCAAGGCGGACAAGCCGACCGCCGCCGCATCGATATGCGCCCCGCCCGCAAACTCCCACAGCACGAGGGGGTTCCAAGCGTAGATC
>CAXTUO010000045.1:0-11918 GCA_964247175.1 uncultured Acetobacteraceae bacterium
TGATGATCGGCCATCGCAAGCGCGGCGAGCCGGCCGCCGCGACCCGCGCCCGGATTGGCCCGGCCTTCATCCTCGCGGTGGTGACGGCGGTGCTCGGCCTTTCGGCCATGGTGCTGTCGGGGTTTCCGGGCCTGGCGCAGCTCGGGGTGTTCGCCGCCGTCGGCCTGGCGACGGCGGCGGCCTCGACATGGTGGCTGCTGCCCCGGCTGATCGTAGCGGCCAACCTGGCGCCCGTCGCCGCCGACAACCCGGCTTGGCTGCTGCGGGTCGAGGGCTTGCGGCGGGGGCGGCTGCTCGGTCTCCTCCCCGTGCTCGCCGCCGCCGGCTGGCTTTGGGCGCGTGGCGGCCCGGCCTGGGAGGGCGACCTCGCCAACCTCAGCCCGGTGCCGGCGGCGTCCCGCGCGCTGGACGCGGAACTGCGCGCGGCGCTTGGGGCGCCCGATGTCGGCCAGCTCCTGATCCTGCGCGGCCGGAACCCGGAGGTGGTGCTGACGGCGCAGGAGGCGCTGGCCCCGCTGCTCGGCCGTCTGCGGGACGAGGGCGTGATCGGCGGCGCGGAGTACGCCGCCCGCCTGCTGCCCAGCGTTACCACGCAGGCCGCCCGCATCGCCGTCCTGCCGGACCCCGGCACGCTGGCGGCACGGCTCGACCAGGCGCGCGAGGGCCTGCCGTTCCGCCCCGGCGCCTTCCAGCCCTTCATCGACGCCGTTGCAGCGTCGCGCGCCATGGCCCCGCTGCGGCCGGAGGACCTGGCCGGCAGCCCCCTCGCCGCCCGGCTGGACCCGCTGCTGTTCCAAAGGGACGGGGCCTGGCAAGGACCGGTCGTCCTTCAGGGCGTGCGCGACCCCGCGCGCCTGGCCGCGGCCGTTGCGGGACAAGGCGGCGCCGTTTACGTCGATATGCGGGCAGAACTGGGCGGCATCCTGTCCGGCTACACGGCGCGGGCCTGGCGCTGGCTGGGCTGGAGCGGGCTGGCGGTGCTCCTCGTGCTCGCGGCGGGCTTGCGCGATCCCGTGCGGGTGGTGCGGGTGCTGGGCGCGGTGGGGGCGGCGCTGCTGGTGACGGTGGCCGGGCTGACCGCCGCGGGGGTGCGGCTGTCGTTGATCCATCTGGTGGCGCTGCAATTGGTGGCCGGGGTCGGCCTGGACTACGCGCTGTTCTTCGCCCGGCGTCCGCTCGATGCGGAGGAGCGGGCGCGGACGTTGCGCACCTTGGTGACGTGCAACGGCATGACCCTGCTGACGTTCGGCCTGCTGGCGGCTTGCCAGACGCCGCTTCTGCGCGACATTGGGGTGACGGTCGCCACCGGGGCGCTGCTGGCGATGGCGTTCTCCTTCCTGTTTGCGGGCCAGTCGCCCACTGAGGGCCTTTCACGATGACCGAGCCTTTGGTCCTGACCGCCTGCACCGCCGTGAGCGCCGCCGGGCGGGGTGTGGCCGCACATCGCGACGCCCTGCTTGACCGGACAAGCGGCCTCGTTCCCAACGATTTCGATCCGGGCGTCGGCGGCTGGATCGGCCGCGTGGCGGGGGTCGAGGCGTACGCGCTGCCGCCCGCGATGGCCGGCTTCGATTGCCGCAACAACCGTCTGGCCGACATGGCACTGCGCACGGACGAATTCGCCGAGGCCGTCGCAGCAGCCCGGGCCGAGTACGGCGCGGACCGCATCGCCGTGGTGCTCGGCACCAGCACCAGCGGCGTTTCCGCGGCGGAGGACGCTTATCGCCGCCGCGGGGGCGACGGCCCGCTGCCGGCCGAGTTCAACTACGACCACACCCAGGACCTGTTCTCGCTGGCCAGCTACGTCCGCGCCGTGCTCGGGCTGCGCGGCCCGGCCGTGATGATCTCCATTGCCTGCGCGTCCAGCGCGCGGTGCTTCATGGACGCGGAGCAGCTCATCCGAACCGGCGTGTGCGACGCCGCCGTCGTGGGCGGCGCGGACAGCCTGTGCCGCTTGACGCTGCACGGCTTCGCGGCGTTGGAGCTGCTGTCCCCCACCCCCTGCCGTCCCTGCGGCGCAAACCGCGCCGGCATCTCGATCGGCGAGGCGGCGGGCTTCGCCCTGCTGGAGCGCGCCGACGCCCGGCGGCGGGATGGGAGCGAGGCGCCTCGCCTGGCGCTGCTCGGGGCCGGCGCCAGCAGCGACGGCTACCATATGTCGCACCCGCACCCGGAAGGCGTCGGCGCGGCCGGCGCGATGCGGCAGGCGCTGCGCCGTGCCGGGCTGGCGCCGGGGGACGTGGACTGGATCAACCTGCACGGCACCGGTACCCGGGCGAACGACGCGGCGGAAGACCTGGCGGTGGCAAGCGTGTTCGGCAACGGGGTGCCATGCAGCTCCACCAAGGGCTGGACCGGCCACACCCTCGGCGCGTGCGGCGTATTGGAGGCGGTGCTCGCCGGGGCGTGCATGGCGGGCGGCTTCGTCGCCGGGTGCCTCGGCATCGACGCGCCCGACCCGGCTTTCCGCGCGCAGGTCGCGGTTTCCACCCTGGACCGCCCCGTGCAGGCCGTGGTCAGCAATTCCTTCGGCTTCGGCGGCGCGAATTGCAGCTTGGTCCTCGGCCTGCTGAGTTGACCGGGGCGACACGCGGCCTTGTCGCCGGCATCGTCGGCGTGTCGGTCTGGGGGCCGGGGCTGGAGGGGTGGGCCGCGAGCCGGCCCGTCCTGGCCGGCGCCGAGCCCTATGAGCCGCGCCCCTCGCCGCCGCCCGTGCCGGCGATCCTGCCGGCCACCGAACGGCGGCGCACCGGCCCGGTGGTGCGCCTGGCGCTGGCCGTCGCGCACGAGGCCGCCCAGTACGCTGCGTCATCCTCCGGACTGCCGCCCGGCAGCCTGCGCAGCGTGTTCGGCAGCGGCAACGGCGACGGGGTCGTGGTCGGCGGCATCCTGGAGGCGCTGGCAGGCGCGCGAGCGGGCGAGCGCGTGGTGTCGCCCACCGCATTCCACAACTCGGTGCACAACGCCGCCGCCGGGTATTGGTCCATCGCGACCGCGGGGCGGCAGCCGACGACGTGCTTGGGCGCGCATGACTGGACCTGGGCGGCGGCGCTGCTGAAGGCGATGGCGGAGGTGTCGGCGGAGGGCGAGGCGGTACTGCTGTGCTGCTACGACCACCCGCTGCCGGCGCCGCTCTCGGCGCTGCGCCCGACGGCATGGGCGTATGGCGCCGGGCTGGTGCTGGCGCCGCTGGGCGTGGGAGTGCGGATGGCGACGATCCGGGTCGGCTACGGCGCAACCCCGCCGGTGCCCGGCACCTGGGCGCCCCGCAACCCGGCGCTGCATGCGCTGGCGGCGAGCAACGCCGTTGCGCAATCCTTGCGGCTGCTGGAAGCTCTGGCGCTCGGGGCGTCAGACCGGCACGCGGTCCCTTACCTCGATGGACGGCTCGATATCGAACTGGACGGAGCGGGATGAGGAGCGCGGGCGCCGTGGACATCGCCGCGCTGGTTCCACATGCCGGCGCCATGGTGCTGCTCGGCCGGGTAGAGGCGTGGGACGCGGACGGCATCCTGTGCCGGGCGTGGTCGCACCTGGACGCCGCGAACCCGCTGCGGCGGGATGGGCGGCTTTCCGCGTGCTGCGGCCTGGAATACGCGCTGCAGGCGGCGGCGCTGCACGGCGCGCTGGCGGCAGGCGGGGTGGCGCAGCGGGCGGGCTACGTCGCGGCGTTGCGCGGCGTGGCGCTGCGGGTGGAGCGGCTCGACGTGGCAGCGTTCGGCGAACTGCGCGTTTCCGCCGGGCTGGAACGGCAGGAGGCGGGGGGCATCATCTACGCGCTCGCAGTGGAGGCCGCGGACGGCACGCCGCTGCTGTCCGGACGCGCCACGGTCGCGCTGCCCGCATGAAGCGCGCCCTCGTCACCGGCGGCGCCAGCCCGTTGGGCGCCGCGATCTGCCGCAGCCTCGCGGCGGAGGGCCTGCATGTCGTGATCCACGCCCATGCCGGCCTGCCCCGCGCCGAGGCGCTGGCGGCCGAAATTGGCGCTGCTGGCGGCTCGGTGGAGACCATTTCCTGCGACCTCGCGGATTTCGCCGCAACCGAGGCAGCCATGCTGGACGTGCTGTCGCGCGGCGTGCCGCAAGTGGTGGTGCACAACGCCGGCACCCACGCGGACGTGCCGATGGCGGGCATGAGCGCGGCGCAGTGGAGCGGCGTGCTCGACGTGTCGCTCGGCGGGTTCTTCGGCGCGGTCCGGCCGCTGCTGCTGCCGATGATGGCGACCCGCTGGGGCCGGATCATCGCCGTGTCGTCGGTGTCGGCGCTGCTGGGCAACCGCGGCCAGGTCAACTACGCCGCCGCCAAGGCCGGGCTGATCGGCGCCGTGAAGTCTTTGTCGCGGGAGGTCGCGAGCCGTGGGATCACGGTGAACGCCGTGGCGCCCGGCGTCATCGCCTCGCCCGCCGTCGATGCGGCGATGGGCGCCGAGCGCATCGCGGAGATCGTGCCGATGAAGCGCGCCGGCCGGCCGGAGGAGGTGGCGGACCTCGTCGCGTTCCTGGCCTCCGACCGTGCCGGCTATATCACGGGGCAATGCGTCTCGATCAATGGCGGAATGACTTGACGGGCGCGGCGGCGGTGCAACACGTTGGCCGCGAAGGAGAGCGCCCGGCATGACGGTTCAGACCCAAGAGTGCGATGTCCTGATCATCGGCGGCGGCCCGGCCGGCTCCACCGCGGCGGCGCTGCTGGCCGAGCGCGGGCGGGATGTCGTGCTTTTGGAAAAGGCGGCGCATCCGCGCTTCCACATCGGCGAGTCGCTGCTGCCGCGCAACACCGCCCTGCTGGACCGGCTCGGCCTGCGCGAGCAGGTCGCCGCCATCGGCGTGCACAAGCCCGGCGCCGAGTTCGTGTCCGACGCCACCGGGCAAAGCGTGCACTTTGCTTTCGCGCTCGGCCTCGACAAGCAGTACACCTACTCCTGGCAGGTTCGCCGGGCCGAGTTCGACGAGTTGCTGTTCCGCACCGCCCGGTTCCGCGGCGCCCGCGCGGAGGAGAACACCCGCGTCACCGAGATCCAGTTCGCCCCGCCGGGCGGGCGGGCGCAGGTGACGGCGGCCGGGCCGGACGGCGGGCTGCGCCGTTTCGCCCCGCGCTTCGTGCTGGATGCGTCCGGCCGTGACACCTTCCTGGCGGGCAAGCTCCGCACCAAGCAGAGCAACAAGCATAATACGACGGCCGCCCTTTACGCGCATTTCCGCGGCGTCGAGCGGCGCGGCGGCGAGCTTGAAGGCTACATCACCGTGCACCTGGCCGAGGACGGCTGGTTCTGGATGATCCCGTTGCCGGACGGCGTGATGAGCGTCGGCTTCGTCGGCGACCAATCGGCCTTCAAGGGCCGCCGCGGCACGCCGCACGACCTGCTGATGGACCGCATCAACGGCAGCCCGACCGTCAGCGCCCGGATGCGCCGGGCCGAGCTGCTGTCGGACGTGACCAGCACCGGCAACTATTCGTACCGCTCCACGTCCGCTTGGGGCGAGGGCTACATGCTGATCGGCGATGCCTTCGGCTTCGTGGACCCCGTGTTCTCCAGCGGCGTGCTGCTGGCGATGACGGCGGGCGACCTCGGCGCCGACGTGGCCGATGCCTGGCTCGACGACCCGGCCGCCGGGCGGGCCCGCGCGCGGCGGGTCGAGCGCGACGTGACGCACGCCATGCACCGCATCAGTTGGCTGATCTACCGCATCAACACCCCGGCGCTGCGCCACCTGTTCATGGCGCCGAAGAACGTGCTGCGGATGCGCGACGGTCTGGTGAGCCTGCTGGCCGGCAACCTGCGGGGAAGCCGGGACTCCGTGGTCCCCGTGCTGGCGTTCAAGGGGGTGTTCTACGCGATGTCGCTGGCGATGCGCCTCGGCCTGCACCCCACGCCGCCGGTGGTGCCGGTCCGGCTCGCTCCCGCGGAGTAGCAGGCCCGGCACGGCGGAGACGCCGCTGTCCTCCCGATCAAGGCCGGATGCACGCTTTGGTTATGGAATGCATGCCCGGGTTATGCGTGCAATTGCAGAAACCCCCATGTTAGCGTGCGGCTAACGGTCGGAGCGGCCCACGCTCTCGGCTCCTTTGCGCAATCAATCGTGGGCGAAAAGGAGGACGCATGTCAGACCTTTCCATCACGGCCCATGAAGCTACGATCCCCGCTCCGGTCGTGCGGCGGATCGGTTTCCCCGATCTGCGGGCAGCGCTCGCCGAGGGATGGAGGGACTTCCTCGCCATTCCCACGCAGTTGGTGTTCCTGTGCATCCTTTACCCGATCATCGGCCTGGTGGCGGCGCGGGTCGCGGTCGGCAACAACCTGCTGCCGCTGGCCTTCCCGCTTGTCGCCGGGTTCGCGCTGGTCGGGCCGGTTCTGGCGATCGGGCTGTATGAACTCAGCCGGCGGCGGGAGGCCGGCCTGCCGGTGTCCTGGCTCAATGCCTTTGACGTGCTGCGCAGCCCGGCCATGCTGTCGGTCGCCACCCTCGGCGGCGTGCTGTTCCTCATCTTCGCCGCGTGGCTCGGCGTCGCGCGGGCGATCTACGGCTGGACGATTGGCGGCGAGGCGCCGCCCGCGGTGGGCGACTTCATCGAAACGATCCAGTCCTCCCCTCATGCGTGGGAACTGCTGGTGGTCGGCAATGCCGTGGGCTTCCTGTTCGCGCTCCTGGTGCTGACGATTGCCGCGGTGTCGTTCCCGCTGTTGCTGGACCGCCACGTGAGTCCGGTGGTCGCGGTGCAGACCTCGGTGCGGGCAGTGATGGCCAACCCACTGACCATGCTGGCCTGGGGCTTCATCGTTGCGGCCGTGCTGCTGCTGGGCTGCTTGCCGTTGTTCGTCGGGCTGGCGGTGGCGATGCCGGTGCTCGGCCACGCGACGTGGCACCTGTATCGCCGGGTGGTGGCGCCGGGCTGACCCGGGCCGGCCGGTAGCGGCGGACAGATTTGAACTGCCGACCAAGGGATTATGATTCCCCTGCTCTACCACTGAGCTACGCCGCCGGGCCGGGCGGGGGATATGCCCCAGCGTCGTCCAGACGTCAATCGGGCGTGTCAGCTCCGCTCGATGAAGCCGCCGCCGAGCACGCGGTCTTCGTCGTAAAACACGCAAGCCTGGCCCGGCGCGGCCAGCGCCGGCACATCGAGCTGGACCTTGGCGCCGGCTTCGGTCGCCACGACCGCGGCGGGTTGCGGCGTTTCCCGCGCCCGCAGCTTCACCGTGCAGCGCAGGGACGCCGAGGGCGGATCGACCAGCCAGTTGACTTCGCGCAGGCGGATGCTGTCGCTGCCCGCAACGCGCGGCCCTACAACGATGCGCCGCCGCCCCGCGTCCACCGCCAGCACGGCCTGGCGCTGCCCGGCATCGAACGACGCGGCGCCCAACGTCCTTTGCTGGCCCAAGGTATAGCGCGCAATACCGGCGTGCCGTCCCAGCACACGGCCGTCTCGGCTGGTGATCTCGCCCGCCTCGCCTGCCTCCGGACGCAGCTGCGCCACCAGGTCGGCATACGACCCCTGGGGCACGAAGCAGATGTCCTGGCTGTCCGGCTTGGCCGCAACCGCAAGGCCGAGCCGGGCGGCGTGGTCCCGCACCACGTCCTTGCCGGGCATGTCGCCGAGCGGAAAGCGCGAGAACGCGAGCTGGTCGCGGGTGGTGGCGAACAGGAACCAGCTCTGGTCACGCGCCGGGTCGGCGGCGCGGTGCAGTTCCGGCCCGCTGGGGCCGTCCACGCGCCGCACGTAATGCCCGGTCGCCATCGCCTCCGCGCCAAGGTCGCGCGCCAGGCTCAGCAGGTCCGTGAACTTCACCGACATGTTGCAGCGGACGCAGGGCACCGGGGTTTGCCCGGCGGCGTAGCTGTCCGCGAAATCACCGATCACGGCGCTTCGGAACCGGGCCTGCGCGTCGATCACGTAATGCGGGATGCCGAGGCGGTCGGCCACGTCCCGCGCGTCGTGGATGTCCTGCCCGGCGCAGCACGCGCCCCGGCGGCCCGTGGCGGCGCCGTGATCGTAAAGCTGCAAGGTGACGCCGACCACCTCATGCCCGGCCTCATGCAGCAGCCCGGCCACCACGCTGCTGTCCACGCCGCCGGACATCGCGGCGACGATCCTCATGTCAGAAAGGCCGCATGGGCGCCGCCCTTACCCCTGCGCGTTGCGCGTCGCGGCCGGGAGCTTGACCACCAGCCCGTCCAGCGCCGCCGTCATGACGATCTGGCAGCCGAGGCGGGAGGTCGCCTCCAGGCCGAACGCCAGGTCGAGCATGTCCTCCTCGTCCTCGGTCGGCTTGGCCAGCCGCTGGAACCAGGTGGAATCGACGATGACGTGGCAGGTCGAGCAGGCGAGCGATCCCTCGCAGGCGCCTTCGATATCGACCCCGTGCTTGTGCGCGATCTCCAGCACCGACAGGCCCAGCGGCGCGTCCACCTCGCGCGGTGCGCCGTTGCGTTCGATGAAGGTCATCTTGGGCATCTCAGGCCTCTGCGTTAAGGGCAGGATGGAGGGCAGCAGCGGCCAACGCTTGCACGGCGTAGTCCACATCGGCCGCGGAGGTAAAGCGTCCCAGCCCCAGGCGCAAGGTCCGCGCCGCCGCGGCCTGCGTCAAACCAAGGGCGCGCAATACGTAGCTGGGCTCGATCGCCGCCGAGCTGCACGCGGAACCGGTGGACACGCACAGCTCCGGCACCGCCCGCATCAGGTCCAGCGCCGGCACGGGGAAGGTGACGTTCAGGTTGCCAGGGATACGGTGCCGCAGCGACCCGTTCACCGAAATCTCCGGCACCTGCCGCTGCAGCCCGGCCAGCAAGGCGTCGCGCAACCCGGCCAGGCGCACCGCCTCCTCTGCCATCTCCAAGCGCGCCAGGCGGCAGGCCTCGCCCAAGCCGACCACGAGCGGCGTGGGCAGGGTGCCGGACCGCAGCCCGCGCTCCTGCCCGCCGCCGGAGAACAGCGGCGCGAGCCGCACGCGCGGGCGGCGGCGGACATACAGCGCGCCGACGCCCTTCGGGCCGTACAGCTTGTGGCCGCTGAGGCTCAGCAGGTCGATGCCTCCCACGTCGAGGGGGATTTTCCCGGCGGCCTGCGCCGCGTCGGTGTGGAACAGCGCCCCGGCGTCCCGCGCGATTGCCGCCAGGCCCGCGATGTCCTGGATCACCCCGGTTTCGTTGTTCACGGCCATCACGCTGACCAGCAAGGTCGGCTCGGCCAAGGCGGCCCGCAGCACGGCCGGGTCCAAGCGGCCATCGGGACCGACCGGCAGCACGACCGGCTCGAACCCGTCCTCAGCCGTGTCGGCCACGCTTTCCAGCACGCATTTATGCTCGGTCGCCACCGTGACGACCCGGCGGCGCGGGTCGCCCATGCGCCGGGCATGGCGGGCGGCGCCCTTGATCGCGATGTTGTTCGCTTCCGTCGCGCCGGAGGTCAGCACGACCTCCCGCGGCTCCGCGCCGATCAGCGCCGCCACCTCGGCGCGCGCCGCCTCGACGGCGGCCTCCGCGTCCTGGCCCATCCGGTGCTCGGCGCTGTGCGGGTTGCCGTACTGTTCGGTGAACCAGGGCAGCATGGCCGCCAACACCCGGGGGTCGCAGGGCGTGGTCGCCTGGTTGTCGAGATAGATGGGGCGGTTCGGACGCATGAACGCCGATATGGCGTCAGGCCGCCCGTTTCGCCAGCCGTGCTGCCATGGCGCCATAGGCGTGCTGGAATGCCTGCACGTCATCCCAGGTGGCGGCCCACGGCAGGCTGACGCGGATCGCCTCCCCGGCGAGCGCGCCGGCCCCCATCGCGTCCAGCACGTGGCTGCGCGCGACCTTGCCGCTGCTGCATGCGGCCCCGGCGGACACGGCGACCCCCGCAAGGTCCAGCGCGATCACCTGCGTGTCGGCCCGCACGCCGGGCAGCGCCAGGCAGGCCGTGTTGGGCAGCCGGCTGCTCCCGCCCAGCATGACGGCGCCGCAGTGGATGGCGTGGGCCTCCGCCGCGTCGCGCATCGGGCGCAGGTCCGGGCGAGGCAGCCCAGCCACGGCTGCAAAGCCCGCGATGCAGGGGAGTGCCGGCGTCCCGCCGCGACGCCCCCGCTCCTGCCCGCCGCCGCGAATCACCGGCGGGACCTCCCGCTCCGGCGCCAGCAGCAGCGCGCCGGCCCCTTTCGGGCCGCCCAGCTTGTGCGAGGACAGCGCCATGCTGTCCGCACCGAGCGCCGCCAAGCTGGCGTCAATGCGCCCGGCAGCCTGGACGGCATCGACATGCAGCAGCGCGCCATGCTGGCGGCAGAGCGCCGCGGCGGCCGCGACCGGCTGGAGGGTGCCGGTTTCGTTGTTCGCGAGCATCAGGCAGACCAACGCCGGCGGTCCTGCCAGCATACGGGCCAGCGCATCGAGGTCGGCGACCCCGTCAGAGTCCACTGGCAGGACCTCGGCGCCAGGCGCCGCCGCGCGCACGGCGTCGTGCTCCGTGGCGCCGACGATCACCCGCCGCGCCGCCGACAGCCCGGCGATGGCCAGCATGTTGGCCTCCGTGCCGCCGGAGGTGAACACGACCTTTTCAGCCCGGGCGCCGAACCGGGCAGCGATGACGGTCCGGGCATCCTCCAGAACGCGCCGCGCCGCGCGGCCGGCGGCGTGGACAGACGCCGGGTTGCCCACGAGGTCGAGCGCCGCCAGGACCGCCGCCCGCGCTTCCGGACGCAGCGGCTCCGTCGCGTTGGCGTCGAGGTAGGCCATCACTCGGCCGCGGTGGACCGGCTCAGGGCGGACACCCGGGCCTCAAGCGCCAGCAGCTCCGCCCGCAGCGACTCCAGGTTGCGCACCAGGGGATCGAGCGTTTCCTCGCACGGCGTGCCGTAGGCCACGAAGATCGGGGTGGGGCTGGCCGGCTGCGGGGCGGCCCGCTTCACCGGGTCGCGCTCGACCGGGCGGGCCGGGATGCCGACCACGGTGACGCCGGCCCCCACCGGCTGGACCACGACGGCGTTGGCGCCGACCCGTGCGCCGTCGCCGATCAGGATGTCGCCCAGGATCTTCGCCCCGGCGCCCACGATCACGTCGTTGCCAAGCGTCGGATGCCGCTTGCCCCGCTCGCTGCTCGTGCCGCCGAGCGTCACGCCGTGATACAAATAAACGTCATCGCCGACCACCGCCGTTTCGCCGATCACGACGCCCATGCCGTGGTCGATGATCAGCCGCCGGCCGATGCGGGCAGCGGGATGGATTTCGATCCCCGTCAGAAATCGCCCGAGATGGGCGGACATCCGTGCCGGAAGATACAGCCGCCGCCGCCACAGGCTGTGCGAGAGCCGGTGCCAAACAACCGCATGAAGGCCCGGATAGCACAGCAGCACCTCAAGCCGGGACCGGGCGGCCGGGTCCCGTTCCCGATAGGCGCTGATGGCTTCACGCAGAAACATGAATGCCATGCGACAATTCCGTTATGTGTTTAGGACGTGGCGACCTTATATAGGATGCATTCACGGATCAGCGCCGTTACCGGCATTGAGATTTCCCGAAGCGGCGCCGATCCGAGCTAAGCTGTTTGCCGGGTGAGGTCAACTCGCCGGGTCCGCGGCGGAGCGAAGCATGTTCATTGGAAGCGGTCGGAGCGACGCTCGGGCAGTGCCCGGCATGGCCCACCGCGGCAGCGACCGCCGGCCCTGCCTGGCCGCGGAGAGAAGGAAGTCTGGACACCATGCCTGAGGTCATGTTCGCCGGTCCTGATGGGCGGCTTGAGGGACGCTACCACCATTCCAAGGAGACCGGCGCTCCGCTGGCGCTCATCCTGCACCCTCACCCGATGCACGGGGGCACGATGAACAACCGCATCTCCTATACGATGTACCAGTCGTTCCAGAAGCTCGGCTTCTCCGTCATGCGCTTCAACTTCCGTGGCGTCGGGCGCAGCCAGGGCAAGTACGACGGCGGCTTCGGCGAGATCAGCGA
>CAXTUO010000046.1:0-11716 GCA_964247175.1 uncultured Acetobacteraceae bacterium
GTGCAGGCCCAGCAGGCCACGCTGGCGCGGCTGCTGCGCCGCGCTGCCCGCACCCGCTTCGGGCGCGACCACGGCTTTGCCGGGATCGGGACGGTTCGGGAATACCAGCAACGGGTGCCGCTCCGCCGCTACGAGGCGTTCTGGGCCGAGTACTGGCAGGGCGCGTTCCCTGCCCTGCGCGGCGTCACCTGGCCTGGCCTCGTGCCCTTTTTCGCCCAAAGCAGCGGCACGACGGGCGGCACGACGAAACGCATCCCGGTCAGCCGGGCCATGATACGGTCGAACACCGGCGCCGCGTTCGACACGATGGCGTTCCACCTGGCGGCCCGGCCGCGCTCCCGGGTGTTTGGCGGGCGCAACGTCCTGCTGGGCGGCTCCGCGGCGCTGGAGCGCCTGGCGCCCGGGGTGCGCGCGGGCGACCTCAGCGGCATCGCCGCCGACCGGCTGCCGCCGTGGGCGCGCGCCCGCAGCTTTCCGCCCCGGGCGCTGGCCTTGATCGGCGACTGGGAGACGAAGGTCGCGGCGCTGGCGCCGGCATCGCTGATGGAGAACATCCGCAGCATCTCCGGCACGCCGAGCTGGATGCTGCTGTTCTTCGACCAGGTCGCGGCGCTGCGCCCGGACCGTCCGCGCCGCCTGGCCGCGTTCTACCCCAACCTTGAGCTGGTCGTGCATGGCGGGGTCGCCTTCACCCCGTACCGGGACAGCATGGCGGCCTGGCTGGAGGGAAGCCACGCGGAAACGCGGGAAGTGTATGCGGCCAGCGAAGGCTTCATCGCCGCTGCCGACCGCGGACCCGGTGACGGCCTGCGGATGGCGCTGGACCGCGGCCTGTTCTTCGAGTTCGTGCGGCCCGAACAGCTCGACGAAGGCAACCCGGACCGGCGCTGGCTGGCCGACGCGGAGCTTGGGGTCGAGTACGCCTTGGTGCTCACCACGGACGCCGGGCTGTGGTCCTACGTGCTGGGCGACACCGTCCGGCTTGTCGAGCGCCACCCGCCGCGC
Organism: uncultured Acetobacteraceae bacterium; assembly: GCA_964247175.1. Classification (GTDB taxonomy): domain Bacteria; phylum Pseudomonadota; class Alphaproteobacteria; order Acetobacterales; family Acetobacteraceae; genus CAHJXG01. The sequence continues at coordinate 1,006 of CAXTUO010000046.1, forward strand.
CTGCTGGTCACCGGCCGCACCGCCTTCACCCTGTCGGCGTTCGGCGAGCACCTGATCGTGGAGGAACTGGACCAGGCCGTGACGGAGGCGGCCCGGACGTTGAGCGCGTCCGTGGCGGACTACGCCGCGGGGCCGCTGTTTCCGTCTGTTGGGCGCCCGCGGGGCGGGCACCTGTTCGTGGTCGAGCTGTCGCCGCCGGCGCCGGGCGGGACGGACGCATTTGCCGCCACGCTGGACGCCGCGCTGAGCCGGCTCAACGCCGACTATGCGGACCACCGGCGCGGCGGCTTCGGCATGGCGCCACCGGAAGTCAGGCTGGTACCGCCGGGCACGTTTGCGGCCTGGATGCGGCGGCGGGGCCGGCTGGGCGGGCAGAACAAGGTGCCGCGCGTGATCAACGACCCGACGCTGCTCGCCGACCTCGACGCGCTTGCGCGCGAAGCGTGACAAGGTTTGGCAAAGCGGGGGGAGAGGGCGGCTGGCTTCGCTATCCGCCGCGCCCAGGTACTTCAGAGACCGGCGACACAGACCGACGCTGTCGCCCGGACCTGGCGACGAAACGCATTTCGGTTAAGCGCCGCCTATGGCCCGAGTGACCTTGCCTGAGCCGCCGCAGTCCTCGCAGCCTTTCGCATCCACGCGGCCGCTGCCGTGGCAGGTTGGACAGATGTCTTCGCCGCTGCCGGGCGTGCCCGGCTTCACCTCGTCGCCGGGGTTCATCTCGGGGTCTGGAGTTGGCATGGCGGGCTCCTGCGTTCGAGGAAGCTTTGCAAGCGATGCAACGACCATGGGAAGCAAAGGATGCAGGACCGCCGTCTCGCGGTCACTTGCTCGTCCCGCTCCAACGGCATGGCGGTGCGTTGCTGTGGAGTGTGGGTTTGAAACGCCGCCAGCAAGGCCGGCGACGAGATCGTGAAAGGGTTCGAATTCGGCCTGTCCACGCCGGGCACGGACGACCAGGCGGTCGGCTCGCCCAACACGCCGGAGCAAGTGGCGATGGCCCGCGCGCTGGAGAAGCGCGGGGCACCCAAGCCTGGTCGGCTCGCACTCTGGATCATCGTCGGGGTGTTCGCAGCCTTGCTTGCGATGAGGTGGGCCCGTCCTGTTTGGACAGTTTGGCGGCCGAGTTAAGCTTGGTTCTGGTTGTCGTCAGGTCCCCCGACCCCGGTTGATCGAGACTGTGAGTATACCGGTGCCGCCCGAAGGGCCTGACCCGGATTGAGAGTGACCTCGTGTCATGGGATGATCTGTCGGCCTTGCGGGCGGCACCTGCCGGTCGAGTGGGACGTGACCTCATAGGAGCTTGAGGCCACTCGTCCCGTCACAGTCCTGTCCGCCCGCTGGACCGTCAGGCCCTTGCAACCGGTCTGGAGTCCCCCGCCATGAGCGAAGCCTTTGCCGCCGCCGAGATCATCGTCGGCGTCGACACCCACAAGCATGTCCATGCCGCCGTCGCGATCAGCGCGCTGGGCGCTCGCCTCGGCACGACAACCGTTCCGGCCAGCGCCAAGGGCTACCGGGACCTGGAAACCTGGGCCCGGTCGTTGGGACCAGTCCGGGCCTTTGGCGTCGAGGGCACGGGGTCGTATGGCGCCGGCCTGTCGCGCTTCCTGTGCGGGCAGGGGCACGTTGTCCTTGAGGTCAACTGTCCCGACCGGCAGCTCCGGCACCAGCACGGCAAAAGCGACCCGATCGATGCCGAGGCCGCGGCCCGCGCGGTGCTGGGCGGACAGGCAACCGGCCTGCCCAAGTCGGGCACGAGCACGGTGGAGATGATCCGCCACCTCAAGGTCGCGCGCGACACCGCGGTCAAGGGCCGGACGCAGGCCATGCTGACGCTCAAGGCCCTGATCGTCGGTTCCCCGGCTACCCTGCGCGAGCAACTCGACGGCATTGTCGGCAAGATGGCGCTGGTCCAGCACCTGGCCGCCCTGCGGCCAGGTCCGCTCACCTCGACCACGGCCTCAGCCAAGACCGGCCTGCGTGCTATCGCCCGGCGCTGGCTGGCGCTTGACGAGGAGATCAAGGCCCACGATGCCCACCTTGGGTCACTGACGGAGCAGCGTGCGCCCGAACTCGTCAAGGCGCACGGGATCGGGGCGGGCACGGCGGCCGAGATGCTGCTGCTTGTTGGCGACAACCCAGAGCGCATCCGCTCGGAGGCGGCCCTGGCCAAGCTGTGCGGCGTGTGCCCGATCCCGGCATCCAGCGGCAAAACCCGCCGGCACCGGCTCAACCGCGGCGGCAACCGCCAAGCCAACGCCGCCCTTTATCGGGTCGTCCTCACCCGCATGCGCGCACACCAGCCCACCCTGGACTACGTCAAGCGGCGGACGGCCGAGGGGAAAAGCAAAGCCGAGATCATCCGTTGCCTCAAGCGTTACGTCGTGCGGGAGATTTTCGGCCATCTCTGTGTCGTAGCGACCCGGGCGAACCTGCCTGCAAATGCCGCTTGATCGACATAGGAGCATCATCCCGCAAGCGGACGGTCTCCGCGACAGGGACGACGAACATGACGGCAGAAACGACGACAGGTGCGGATGCGACGGGCCTTGGCCGGGGCGGGCGCATGTCGTGGCAGCGCAAGCGGGATGCGGTGCTGCGGCTGCTGCGGGGCGAGAACCTGGAACTCGTGTCGCGCACGCTTGGCGTGCGGGCGCGACACCTGCCAGAAGATCATCGCCTTCATCGCCCTGCAGCGCGAACGATTGAACGCCGTCCTTGATGCCGGTTTCCGACGCGCTCTGGCAGTGAGCACACTGCGCCGTGCCAACGGCGTCCAGAACGTCGGCCTGGCACTCTATGCCAACGCCGTCAGCTTCGAGCAGCTGCTCGCCCTCGGCACGCCGTAATCAGAACTGAATGGCCCTGCCAACGGGGGCTGGCCAACACAGCCGGGGCCGTGGAAACTATTTCTGGACTTCTCCACTTTATGACGATGCCGAGGCCCGCGGTGTGGAGCCGGGTGAAGTTGGAGTGGGATGAAGCATGGACGGTGCGCAACTGGTTCCTGAACCGACGGTGCTGTCTCAGCTCGCCGAGCGCTTGCAGGAAGCAAAGCGATGCAGCAGCCGGCGTGAGATACTCGACTTTGCGTTGCAGGACCTCCCGGACCGAGGGCTCGTCTGCGAGTTCGGCGTGTTCGAGGCGGAAACCATCAACCGCATCGCAAGCCGGCTGCCGGATCGCCCGGTATTCGGTTTCGACTCCTTCGAGGGACTCCCTGAACACTGGCGTCTGGATTTCGGTCCCGGTGCGTTCAGCACCGGGGGCTGCTTGCCTCGTGTCGAGCCCAATGTCACGCTGGTCAAGGGCTGGTTCGACGCGACATTGCCGGCGTTCGCCGCTGGGCACGCCGGACCTGTAGCCCTGCTCCACATCGACTGCGATCTTTACTCCTCCACGAAGTGCGTCCTCGAGCACCTCGGCGGCCGGCTCGTGCCCGGCTCCATCCTCGTCTTCGACGAGTTCTTCAACTACCCCGAATGGGAGGAGCACGAGTTCCGGGCGTTCTCGGAGTTCGCGGCCGCGCGCGGCTTGCGCCACGAGTACTTGGCCTACAACTGCCGGCACGAGCAGGTCGCCATCCGCGTGATCGCTTGAGGACGGCGGGGCACATGGACCGGCAACCCGGTGGAGCCCCGGCCGGACGCGGCGGGGCTGCCGCCGCGATCCGCGTGGGCACGTTGTCGGACGCCGGCGTTGGTCCCCGAAGTGCGCCTGCGCCAGGTATGCCGCCCCTCGAGGTCTGGGGAGGCCTCGAGTGTACCGTCGCCCGGATCGGCGATGCCTACGTCGACCAAACCCTGCTCAGCGGCCACCAGCACCGCCCGCGGGATCTCGACGAGTTCGCGGCGCTCGGCCTGCGCGCGATCAGGTATCCCGTGCTGTGGGAGCGCGTGGCGCCGGAGGGCCTCGAACGCGCGGACTGGGGCTGGACCGACGAGCGGCTCGCTCTGCTCCGGGAACTCGGCGTGCGCCCGATCGCGGGCCTGCTCCACCATGGCAGCGGCCCTCGCCACACTGACCTCACCCAGGCCGACTTCCCCCAGAAACTCGCCGGGTTCGCCGCGGCCGTCGCCGAGCGGTATCCGTGGCTGGACGCCTACACCCCTGTGAACGAACCGTTGACCACGGCCCGCTTCAGCGGGCTCTACGGCCACTGGTATCCGCACGGCCGCGACCGGCGCTTGTTCTTCCGGATGCTTGTCAATCAAGTCAACGGCGTCCGCCTGGCGATGCGCGCGATCCGGGCGGTCAATCCGCGCGCGAAGCTCGTCCAGACGGAGGATCTGGGCAGGGTCCTCGGCACGCCGCGGCTGGCCTACCAGGCCCGGCACGAGAACCACCGGCGCTGGCTGGGATTCGACCTCCTGACGGGGAGGTTCGACCGGGATCACCCGCTGTGGCGGGACGTCGCCGAGGCAGTCCCTGAGGGCGAGTTGGACGAACTCCTTGCCGATCCGTGCCCGCCGGACGTCATCGGCATCAACCATTACCTTTCGGGCGAACGGTTCCTCGACGAGCGGCTCGACCGCTACCCGGGCGTGCAGCCGGGCGGGAACGGGCGGGACCGGTACGTGGACGTGCTGGCGCTCCGCGCGGTCGCGCAGGGTGTCGCAGGCCTGGAGAACCTGCTCGGGGAGGCCTGGGACCGTTACGGCCTGCCTGTCGCTGTGACCGAGGTGCACAACGGCTCAAGTCGCGACGAGCAGCTGCGCTGGCTCAAGGAGGCCTGGGACGCGGCGCTCCGCCTGCGGTCCCGGGGGGTGGACGTCCGCGCGGTGACGGCGTGGTCGCTCCTCGGCGCTTACGACTGGGACAGCATGCTGACCCGGCTCGTCGGCCACTACGAGCCTGGGATTTTCGACGTGCGCGGCGCCGGGCCTCGACCGACCGCATTGGCACGGCTCGTGCGCGATCTCGCGCGATCGGGCGAGGCCGACCACCCGGCGCTCGACGCACCCGGCTGGTGGCACCGCGAGGGCCGGCTCTGCTGGGAACCGGCGGAGTGCTGCCCGTCCACCCTCCCGGACCGGCTCCGGGCGCCCTTCACCGGCCCGGACCGGCCGAGGCCGTTGCTGATTGCGGGCGGCGGTGCCCTCGCCCGGGCCTTGAGCAACGTTTGCGTCATGCGCGGCCTGCCCCACCACATGTCGCCGCGTGGGGAACTCGACGTGACTGAGCCCGCATCCGTCGCCGCCGCACTCGAACGGTGGCGGCCCTGGGCTGTCCTCAACGCCGCCGGCTTCGCCCGGGTGGACCGTGCGGAGGCGAGTCCGGAGCGTTGCTGGCGAGAGAACGTCCGTGGGGCGGAGGTCATCTCCCAGGCGTGCGTCTCGGCTGGCATCCCCCTCGTGGCGTTCTCCTCCCATTTGGTATTCGACGGCGGCAAGGCGGCACCCTACCTCGAGGACGACCCGGTGGCGCCGCTTGGTGCATACGGTGCCGCCAAGGCAGGGGCTGAACGAGTCCTACTCACGGCGCCCCCAGGCGTGCTGCTCATCCGCGCCGGCCCGTTCTTCGGACCGTGGGACGACCGCAACGTGGTGGCCCGGGCAATCCGGGCCGTGGGGTCCGGCCGCCTGTTCGCCGCGGCAGCGGACGTCACGGTTTCGCCGACCTACCTGCCCGATCTCGCCGACACGACCCTCGACCTGCTCATGGATGGCGAGAAAGGGATTTGGCACCTGGCCAGCGTGGGGGCGGTGACGTGGACGGAATTCGCCCGTGAGGCGGTGCGCGGCGCGGGGCTGGACTCCAGAAAGGTACTGGCTGTCCCCGGCGCGGAGCTCGCCTGGAAAGCGCGCCGGCCCGCGCAGAGCGTGCTCCGCTCGGGACGCGGCGTCCCGATGCCGCCGCTCGACAAGGCCCTCGGCCGCTGCCTCGACGCGCTCCTGTCGGGCGCACCCGACATCTCGACCGGCTCATACCTGACGCGCTATCGACTGCCCGGCTGACTGTTTTGTTGCGAGTGGGATTGGGGGTGGAAGCGGGCACGACCGCCGACGACGTCGAGCGGTTTCAGGCACTCGGGTGCACTATGGTCGCGCGGACGGTGCCGGTGACGACGAACCAGGGCACGCACGGACGGGAGGTGAAACCCACACCGCGTAGGCGGGGGCCGGAAGGCCGTGTGGCACAAGACAACCCTGTCGCCTGGCATCCTGTCTCGGTTACCTCCGAAGCGGTTTTCCCTTTCTGGCCGAGGTCATGGAACATCGGGCATGTGTCATGGTTGTACTCGCATGACCCACGATGACCCAGAAGCCGGTGCCTTGGTCGCGCGGCCGCATCCAAGCGCCGAGCGGGCGCTGGACGCGCTGAGTTTCGTGCTGTCGGACGTGCGCTACGGCCTCGGTGCCTACTTGGCGGTCTACCTGCTGACGGAACACGCCTGGGACGAGGCGAGCATCGGTTTGGCGCTTTCCTTCGGCGGCTTGGTCGGGCTGGTGTCGCAAACGCCACTCGGCGCCTTGGTGGACGCGCTGCGGGCCAAACGCGCGCTGCTTGCGGGGGCCGTCACGGCGGCGACCGCAACCTGCTTCGTCATCCCGCTCGCGCCGCGGTTCTGGCCGGTGGCGGCGGCGGGGATGGTGGCGGGACTGGCGGGCACCGTGATCGGCCCTTCCCTGGCGGCGATATCGCTCGGCATCGTGGGGCCGGCCCGCTTCGCGCGCCGCGCGGGCCGCAACGAGTCGCTTTTCCACCTCGGCAACGGTGCCATCAATTTGATGATCCTCGCGACCGCGCCGTTCTTCGGCACGGCCGTCGTGTTCTGGACGATGGGCGTGACCGCGGTCGCCAGCGTGCTGGCCGTCCGGGCCGTGCCCGAGCGCGCCATCAACCATGATGTCGCCCGCGGCTTCTTGCCCGATGACGCGGGGCACGGCTCACCACCGTCGCCCTGGAGAATGTTGCTCGGGAGCCGGCCCTTGCTGGTCTTCGCCGCTTGCGGCGCGCTCTTCCATTTGGCGAATGCTGCCATGCTGGGGCTGGTCGCGCAGAAGCTTGCCCTTGCGCACTCCGGCCAGGGCGTCACCTTCACGGCGGCCTGCGCCATCGCCGCTCAGGCGGTGATGGTCCCCACCGCCGCGCTGGCCGGCGGGCGGGCCGACCTGTGGGGGCGCAAGCCGCTGTTGCTGGCTGCGTTCGTGGCGCTGTCGGTGCGGGGGATGCTCTACACCTTGTCTGACCACGCGGCTTGGCTGGTCGGCGTGCAATTGCTGGACGGGGTGGCGGCGGGGCTGACCGGCGCGCTGTTCCCGGTCGTGATCGCCGATTTGACGCGCGGCAGCGGGCACTTCAATGCCGCCCAGGGCGCCGTCGGCACCGTGCATGCAATTGGAGGGATCGTGAGCGGGGCGCTCGCCGGCCAGATCGTGGTGCTGGCCGGATACGAGGCCGCTTTCCTGACGCTCGCCGCCATCGCCGCTTTGGGTGCCGCACTGTTCTGGACGGCGATGCCCGAGACACGTCCTTCTGCCGGTCCCACGCTCCCGGTTGCGGCCGCACCGCAAGCGGGAGCGTGACATGAATCTGGGGCGCCGAACCGGGCCGCCGGCCGTGCCTTTCGGTCCCGCTGAGGGCGCAAGCCGCTGCTGCTGGCGGCCTCCTGGGACTGGCGCTGCGGGCGCGCTCCACATGCTGTCGGGGCATTCGTTTGTGCGGTGGCCCACCGCCAAGGATCGCCTGCCGTCACTTGCCCGCCTCGGGCTCGGACGGCGGCACGGCGCATGCGCGTTCGGGGATCACCTTTGCGCTGTGCTGGAAACCGGCTCTGCCCAGGTCCGATATGCTGCTCCCAACCTTTGCGCAAGGAGCGCTGACCCGTGTCGGACCGATCAAAAAACGGCAACAGCCTGTTCCAGCTCCCGACCTTCGACCCGGAAACGGGCGAGATCCTGGCCGTCGTGGAAACGCCCAAGGGGAGCCGCAACAAATACAGCTACGACAAGCGGTGGGGCGCTTTCCGGCTGGGCGGCGTGTTGTCGGAAGGCATGTCGTTCCCCTACGACTTCGGCTTCATCCCCTCGACCCTGGGCGAGGACGGCGACCCGCTCGACGTGCTGATCCTGCTGGACGTGCCGGTGATGGCGGGGTGCCTGCTGACCGTGCGGCTGCTCGGCGCGATCGAGGCCGAGCAGCAGGAGCGGGATGGAGAGTGGATGCGCAACGACCGCCTCATCGCCGCGGCGACGCACGCGCATACCCACGAGCACATCAAGTCGATCGGGGATCTCCCGCCTTACCTGCTGCATGAGATCGAGGGCTTCTTTGCCCAGTACAACCGCCTCCGGGGCAAGCAGTTCGAGCCGCTTGGGCGGGGCGGGCCCGAACGGGCGCGTGCCTTGCTGGACCGCGGCATGACCGCGTTCCGCCACAAAGCCGGTCCTGCCGAGGCGTGAGGAACATTGCGCAGGAAGCGGCAAGGCCTCGTGCCGACCGATGCTGGCGAGCAGCTCGCTACGGCCCACGAACTTCTCGTTGAAGTCCGCCGCTGCTGCCTTCATGGTCGGCATGCGGCTGTTCAAACGGAGGTCGGCCGGACCGTGCCTTTCACGACATGAACGTGGCCGTGGCCGGAGGTGAGCGGGTGGCGCATCCGGAGAGCGGCCTGCGTCCGCGTCGAAACGATCAAGCACACGCCAGCGACGATCACCGCGGTCGCGACCATCATCCGGATGCTCACCGGCTCGCCGAACAGCAGCCACCCGAGGATGATGGCAACGATCGGGTTCACATAGGAGAAGGTCGTCGCGACGGAGGAGGACACCGTCTTGGCCAGGTATCCGTAGGCGGTGAACCCGGCCACGGCGCTGAGGACAAGCCATCCCAAGCCCAGCCAGGACTGCAAGCTCACGGCGCCCAGCTCCAGCCCCTCGAAGTCCCGGTGCCCCAAAGCCGCAACGAGCAGCACGCCGCCGCCGCCCAGCAACTCCACCCCGGCCGCGACACGGGGATCGTCGGGCAGGCGAAAGCGCGGGGCGAGGACGGCCGCGAACGCCCAGGACACCTGGCCCGCGACGATGAGCAGGAGACCGAACGGGTCCAAGTTCGATCCGGGCCGGAGCAGGAGAGCAACGCCTACGAAGCCTACCATCAGGCCGAGCACGGCACGGCGCGGCAAGCGTTCGCGGAACAGCGCGTATCCAAGGCAGGCAGTGAAGAGCGGCAGCAAGGCGGACAGCACGCCGGCGATCCCGGACGGGATCGTGCGTTGGCCGACGGTGCCGCACCCGGCGCCCAAAGCGAGGATCAGGATGCCGATCGCGACGGCGGGGAGCCATTGCCGACGGCTCGGCGGCTGGGCTCCCGACTTGATGGCCCACGCGAGCAGAAGCGCACCGGCCACCAAGCCGCGCACCGCGACAAGGGTGAGCGGGGGCAGGCTGGCGAGGGCTGCCCTGGCACCGGCCGGGCCGGAACCAAAGAACGCGTAAGTAGCCACAAGGGCGAGCCCGACACGCCAGTCGAGCCTTCGCAACCAGGATCGTGGAAACCTGTCCGGCGTTGCATCGCCGAGTCGTGCATCCGCCCGCAGGAGGCCAGGTCCGGAAAGATGGCGGGTAGCGGCAGTCGGGGCGGCGCTGGACTGCTCGGAAGTCATGGCGTTAGCCTGCGCCGTCCACAAGGGAGTCCCAGAGGGTGAGCCTGAGGGATGCCGAGGGAGTTATGGGGCGCATGCTCATCGGCGGCCTTTGTGTACCGAGGTGGAAATAGTGGCTGGGGCGATCATGCAGACCCGGGCGTCCGCCCCACCAAGCGGCCGAGCCCTTCAGCCGCCAGCGCCGCTGCCGCCCCATAAATCAGGTGAGCAAGGAAGCCCCGGGCGTGGGTGAAAACCGGGTAGTCCCGGTTGGGGGCGCTCAGGCCGAGGGCCGGCACCACGCCTTCGTCCAGGATCAGCGACATGGCGGCCCCGCTGGCCAGGGCCGCGCCGAACGGCCCCAAACCGCCGTGCCGCCGCAGGAGGCCGTAGACCGGCCCCCATGCCATGCCGATGCCGAAGTGGATCGCCTTGCCCAGCAATCCCAGCTCCTGCTGACTGGGGGAGCAATCCAGGTGCCGGGCGGCCTTTCTGGCCGCAACCAGGGACGAGGACGCGCCGGGGCGGACCCGCCTTTCCTGCCGCCCGACGCTGTCCGGCATCAGTTGCTGCAATGGCCCTTGCGCGAGGTTGGTCACCTGCGTCGCCACCAGTCCGGCGAACAGGCCGACAGCGATGTCGGCCAGCAGCGTCTTTGCTCTACGGTCGCCGGATGCTTCCAAAGTCATGGGGGTCGTAACCGGCCGGCCTACGGTAGGTTTCCGTCCAGGCCGTGTCCGGTCTGGAAAACGTGGTTCTGCCTCCTTGACCAGAAACTTCGCTGGCGGGGGACAGAACCATGGATTTCAAACTGGATGCGGTTTAGACCCCGTCCCGGTCTGATCACTCGGCAAGGCAGGGTGGCTCTACAGACCCGGCCTTTCTTCCTCAAAGCCGGAGTGCCACTTCAGGCAGCGAGCGGCGAGACGGCTGCCGTCGAGGATGGCGGCCTCAAGTCTCGCCAGGCCGAACTCGTCCTGCCGGTCGCTCGCTATGGACCGCCTGTGCTGGTATTTGTGTCATTGGCCCTCGATGATGTGCAGCGTGTGGCACAGGATCCGGCAATCGGCGAGGGTCATCTCTTCGAGAAGCGCGCTGTATTCGGTCTCGTGGACGCGGACC
>CAXTUO010000047.1:0-11618 GCA_964247175.1 uncultured Acetobacteraceae bacterium
GCCCGCAGGTCCGCCAAGGCAAGCCCGCCGCCGGCGACGCGGGACGCCTCCTCCAGCCGGCGCGCCATCGCGCCCTGGTACAGGTCGCCCACGCCCGCAGTGCGGAGCTGCGCCAAGGTGCCGCCCAGGTCGTTCTGCAGCAGCGTTCCACCTTGCTCCAGGACGGCGCCGCCCGGCGCGAACACGGCGCGCGCGTTCGGGTCCGCCGCCAATGGCCCGGCCACCAACTCCAGGTCGCGCAGCAGCGCGCGGGAAACCGGCACGCCGAACCGGGCAAGCTGCTCGGCCGGGGCGATCAGGCTCTCAAAGGACCGCTTGCCGTAGCGGGCATGCAGGGCGAACAGGCCGCGGGCCAGCATCGGCACCGCCGCTGGACGGTCGGTGTTGGGCGGAACCGCGCTTGGGGCGGCCGGGGTGAACAGGATGGCTTCGGGACTGCCCTGGCCGGGTCCGTCGGCAGCCGGATTGTAGGCGAGGCAAGCGCCGCCGCTGCCCAGCCCGGCGCGGGACGGCAAGGTGACGGCCAGGGTGAACCCCAGCGCCACCGCCGCATCGGCCGCCGTGCCGTCGAGCGCCAGGACCTCCCGCGCCGCCAACGCCGCCCGCGGCTCGTCTGCGACGGCGCTGCCGATGAAGCCGGTCAGCCGCTGCGTCCCGTCCGACGCCGACTGGCCCCCCAGGAACGTTTGCCGGAGCGATCCAAGGGTCGAGCATCCGGGCATCGCCAGTGCCGACACCAGCAGGACCGCAGCGCGGCGCCGCATCCCCTTGCGGCGCGCGCCGGTTCCGGCGCACCCGGGTGCCGCGGCCTCGATCCTGCGGTGTCCCAACGGGCAATCCTTTCGTATTCCAAGCGTCGTGCCATAGCCGCCTTCGCCCGGACCGGCAACCAGTGCTATGCCAGGGCACGGCAAGCCGAATGGGCGATGCCGCCCGCTGTCCAAGGATCAACCGGATGCGCCCAGCCCTTTCCGCCGTCCTCGCGCTGCTGCTGGCCACCCCAGCCGCCGGCCAGAGCCTCACCCCCGCCCAGCGGTCCGAAATCGTCGGCGTGCTGCGTGAGGCGCTCCGCACCGACCCGTCAATCCTGCGGGAAGCGGTGCAGGCTCTACAGGCGGACGATGCGAAGCGCGAGGAAACCGCCACGCAGAACACCTTGGCAAAGCTCGCGGGCAGCCTCGTGGACCCGGCTGATCCGGTGCTGGGCAACCCGCTGGGCAACGTCACGGTGGTCGAGTTCTACGACACGCGCTGCCCGTATTGCCGCCGCATGCTGCCCACCTATGCCGCGCTGCTGCAGGCCGACCCGAACGTGCGGATCGTGTTCAAGGACCTGCCGATTCTGGGTCCCGCCAGCCAGTTGGAGGGCCGCGCCCTGCTGGCCGCTCAGCGCCAGGGTGGCTATTTCAAGATGCAGGATGCAGTGATGCACGACTCCGCGCCGCCCACGCGGGACACGCTGCGCACCACGGCCGAACGCCTGGGCCTCGACGGCGGGCTGCTCTTGCGCGACATGGATGACCCGGCGATCAAGGCCCGGCTCAATGCCAACATCGCGCTTGCCCAGCAGATCGGGCTGCAGGGAACGCCGGCGCTGATCGTCGGCAAGAAGGTGTTCGCCGGGCTGATCGAGCTGGGCGACTTGCAGCAGGCGGTGGCGGCGGCACGGGCGACGAATTAAGCGCTTTCCCGAAACAGCTCCCGCCCGATCAGCATCCGCCGGATCTCGCTCGTCCCTGCCCCGATCTCATACAGCTTCGCGTCCCGCAGCAGCCGCCCGGTCGGGTAGTCGTTGATGTAGCCGTTGCCGCCCAAGACCTGGATCGCTTCCAGCGCCATCCAGGTCGCCCGCTCCGCCGCATACAGGATGGCGCCGGCTGCGTCCTTGCGCGCCGTTTCCCCGCGGTCGCAAGCCTTGGCAACGGCATACACATAGGCGCGGGCGGCGTTCAGCGTCGTGTACATGTCGGCGATCTTGCCCTGCATGAGCTGGAACTCGCCGATCGCCTGGCCGAACTGCTTGCGCTCGTGGATGTACGGCAGCACCACGTCCATGCAGGCCTGCATGATGCCGAGCGGACCCGCCGCCAGCACCGCGCGCTCGTAGTCGAGGCCGGACATCAGCACGTTGACGCCGCGGCCCACGCCGCCCATCACCTGCTCCTCCGGCACCTCGCAATCCCCGAACACCAGCTCCCCGGTGTTGCTGCCGCGCATGCCGAGCTTGTCGAGCTTCTGCGCGCAGGAGAAGCCCGGCATGCCCTTCTCGATCAGGAACGCGGTGATGCCGCGCGGCCCGGCGGCGGGATCGGTCTTGGCATAAACCACCAGCACGTCCGCTTCCGGCCCGTTGGTGATCCACATCTTGGTGCCGTTCAGCACGTAGCGGTCGCCCCGCTTGTCTGCCCGCAGCCGCATGGACACCACGTCCGACCCGGCGCCCGGCTCGCTCATCGCCAGCGCACCCACCTGCGCCCCGCTGATCAGGCCCGGCAAGTAGCGCCGCTTCTGCGCCTCGCTGCCGTTCTTGCGGATCTGGTTCACGCACAGGTTGCTGTGCGCGCCGTAGCTCAGGCCCACGGAGGCGCTGGCGCGGCTGATCTCCTCCATCGCCACGCAATGCTCCAGGTAGCCCATGCCGGCGCCGCCGTACTCGTCCTCCACGGTGATGCCGAGCACGCCGAGGTCGCCCATCTTGCGCCACAGGTCGGCCGGGAAGTCGTTGCTGCGGTCGATCTCCGCGGCGCGGGGCGCGATCTCGTCGGCCGCGAAGGTTTCGACGGAGCCGCGCAGCATGTCGGCGGTCTCGCCCAGGTCGAAGTTCAGCCCCGGCAGGCGGTTGGGCAGGCTTGCGGACACGAGGGGATTCCTTTTGTGTTCCATCCGAATATAGGCCAGGAGCGCCGCATGACCACAGGCATCAGCTACGTGCACGGCGCGCGGGACGTGCCGTTGCTGGGCGAGACGCTGGGCCAGAACCTGGACCGCACCGCCGCCCGCGTTCCCGACAGCCCGGCGCTGATCGTTCCCGGCCAGGGCGTGCGCTGGACCTATGCCGAGCTGGCGCGGCGGGCGGAAGCCTTCGCCGCCGGGCTGCTGGCGCTGGGGCTGGAACGCGGAGACCGGCTGGGCATCTGGTCGCTGAACAACGCCGAATGGGTCGTCGTGCAGTTCGCGACCGCCAAGGCCGGCATCATCCTGGTCAACGTGAACCCGGCCTATCGCGTCACGGAACTGGAATACGCGCTCAACGCCGTGGGCTGCAAGGCGCTGGTCACGGCGACGCGGTTCAAGAGCAGCGACTACCTCGCCATGCTGGCGCAGGTCGTGCCGGAACTTGCGTCGTCAGAACCAGGCCGCCTGTCCAGCGCGCGGCTGCCGGCGTTGCGGACGGTGATCCAGATCGGCGGCGCGGCGCCGGGCTGCATGCCGTTCGACGACGTGCCCGGCCTCGCCACCGACGCGCACCGGGCGGCGCTGGCCCGGCTGCAACCGTTGTTGCAGTTCGACGACCCCATCAACATCCAGTTCACCAGCGGCACCACCGGCGCGCCGAAGGGCGCCACGCTTACCCACCACAACATCCTGAACAACGGCTTCTTCATCGGCGAGGCGATGCGCTTGTCGGAGCAGGATCGGCTGTGCATCCCGGTGCCGCTGTACCATTGCTTCGGCATGGTGCTGGGCAACCTCGCCTGCACGACCCACGGTGCCGCCATGGTCTATCCCGGCCCCGGCTTCGACCCGCTCGACGTGCTGCAAACGGTGGCAAGCGAGCGCTGCACCGGCCTGCACGGCGTGCCCACCATGTTCATCGCGGAGCTGGAACACCCGGAGTTCGACCGCTTCGACCTCAGCAGCCTGCGCACCGGCATCATGGCCGGCTCGCCCTGCCCCATCGAGGTCATGCGCCGCGCCGTGGAGCGCATGAACCTGCGGGAGATCACAATCTGCTACGGCATGACGGAGACCAGCCCGGTGAGCTTCCAAAGCTCCACCGCCGACCCGCTGGAGCGCCGGGTCAGCACGGTGGGCCGGGTGCATCCGCACCTGGAGGTGAAGGTCATCGACGCCGAGGGCCGCATCGTGCCGCGCGGGGTCGCGGGCGAGCTGTGCACGCGGGGCTACAGCGTGATGCTGGGCTATTGGGGCGATGAAGCGCGCACCCGAGGGGTGATCGACACCGCGCGCTGGATGCACACAGGCGACCTTGCCACGGTCGACGCGGAAGGCTTCTGCAACATCGTCGGCCGCATCAAGGATGTGGTGATCCGCGGCGGGGAGAACGTGTACCCGCGGGAAGTCGAGGAATTCCTGTACCGCCATCCGGCCGTCCAGGACGTGCAAATCTTCGGCGTTCCGGACCCGAGATACGGGGAGGAGCTGTGCGCCTGGGTCAAGCTCCGCGGCGGCGAGAGCCTGACAGAAGCGGAGGTCCAGGCGTTCTGCCGCGGCCAGATCGCGCACCAGAAGGTGCCGCGCTACGTGCGCTTCGTGGACGAGTTCCCGATGACCGTCACCGGCAAGATGCAGAAGTTCCTGATGCGCGCGGCGATGGAGCGCGAGTTGGGCCTGCATGCGCCCGACACCGCTTGACCCGGCAGCCCCGCCCGCGCTACGCCCCGCGCGTGGTCCCGTTCGTCTAGAGGCCTAGGACACGGCCCTTTCAAGGCTGTAACACGGGTTCGAATCCCGTACGGGGCACCAACGTTGACGCCAACCCTCACCGCACTGCGTTCCATGGCGCTGCAGGCCCGAGATGCCGGGCAGCACGGCCGTGCCGTTGAAGCCTGGCGCATGGCATTGCGCCAGCAGCCGGACGACTGGACGGTGGCGCTCGAACTCAAGCGCGACCTCAAGGCGGTGCACCAGTATCCCGACTCCGACCCGCAATTCCGCCGGGCGGCCCGGCATCTGCCGGATGCGGAGTGGCTCGCGCACTACACGGCCCTGTATGCCTACCATATGGACGATCTGGACGAGCTGCACGGGCGGGCGACCACCATGCTGCGGCGCAGGCCGGATCACGCGGCGCTGCACGCGCTGCGCGCCGACGTGGCACGGCAACGGCGCGACTGGCCCGCGGCGGCCGAGGGCTTCGCCGCCGCCCAGCGGCTCGATCCCGCCAACACCGAATACGACGCCAAGCGTCGCGAGACCCTGATGCGTCAGCGCGTCGGCGCTTGGCTCCGAGAACAGCCGCCGCAGGGGGACGCCTACGGGATCGCCGTCGTGAACCTCGACCGCAACACGGAGCGCCTCGTCTGGACCGAACGGCTGTTCGGCCGCGGTCCGGTGCCGCTGCACCGCATCCCCGGCATCGAGGGCAGCCGCCTGCCCGCCCCCGCCGTGTGTTTGTTGCTGGGCGACCCCGCGATGCGCGGCACGCTCGGCTGCTTCCTGAGCCATGCCGCCGCCTGGGACAGCATGGCGGCAAGAGGCCTCCGTCATCTGCTGGTCATCGAGGATGACGTGATCCCGCTGGCCGACCTGCCGGCCCGGCTCGGCCCATGCGGATTGCCGCCGGGCTATGACATCTGCTTCGTGAACGACCGCCTGGAACCGCGGCTGGACCCGGATGCGGCCTCGCGGCCCAGCGTGCACCACCTGGCGGACGTCCTGCGCGGCTTTCCGCCGGAGGACAACGCGCCAGGGGGGGATGGCTACCTTTTGAGCGCGCAAGGGGCGGCGAAGCTGCTGGGCTGGGTCGCGCAGGACGGCTTCGCCGGCGACCTCGACTGGCGGCTGCTGGCCTACGGCATGGACGACGCCGCCACCGCCGCCCTGTCCCGCCATGCCTTTTCCTGGCGGATGCTCGACCAACTGCGGCGCAACATCCCCCGCGCCGACCGCCTGGAAAGCTACGTGCTGCACCCGGCACTCATCCGCACCGTGGGCATCAGCAGCGACCGGGAGGACGAGAACCGCGAGCGTCCGGCTTGACCGCCAGGCCGCAACGGCGCTTGCTTTCCTGGGACGTTGAGAGGTGTGCGTGGCGGAACGGGTCGAATGCGTGGTGGTCGGCGCCGGGGTGGTGGGCTTGGCCGTCGCCCGCGCCCTGGCGTTGTCGGGCCGCGAGGTTTGGGTGCTGGAGGCCGCGGAGGGCATCGGCACCGGCACCTCGTCGCGCAACTCGGAGGTCGTGCACGCCGGCATCTACTATCCTGCCGGCAGCCTCAAGGCGCGCTTCTGCGTGCAGGGCAAGCACATGCTTTACGACTACTGCGCCGAGCGCGGCATCCCGCACAGCCGCCTGGGCAAGCTGATCGTCGCCGCCGAGCCGGCGGAGGTTCCGGTGCTCGACACCATCCGCGCCAAGGCCGCGCGCAATGGCGTCGATGACCTCCAATGGCTGGACGGGTCGGAGGCGCGGCGGCTGGAGCCTGCGTTGCGCGCCTCGGCCGCCCTGCTGTCGCCCTCCACCGGCATCGTGGACAGCCACGCCCTGATGCTCGGCTACCAGGGCGACACCGAGAACGCCGGCGGCGCCGTCGTCTTCCACGCGCCCGTGCTGTCCGGCGCGGCGCTGCCGGGCGGCGGCTTCTCGCTGCGGATCGGCGGCGCGGAACCGATGGAGCTGGATTGCGAGGTCTTGGTGAACGCCGTCGGCCTGCATGCGCCCGACATCGCCCGGCGCATCGCCGGCATCCCGCCCGAGACGGTCCCACGCGCCTATTTCTGCAAGGGCAGCTATTACTCGCTGGCGGCCCGCGCCCCGTTCCGGCGCCTGATCTACCCGGTGCCGGAGGCGGCGGGCCTCGGCGTCCACCTGACGCTGGACCTGGGCGGCCAGGCGCGCTTCGGCCCGGACGTGCAGTGGGTCGAGCAGGAGGAGTACGACGTCGATATCCGCCGGGCCGACGGGTTCTACGCGGCGATTCGCCGCTACTGGCCCGGCCTGCCGGATGGCGCGCTGACGCCAGGCTACGCGGGCATACGGCCCAAGATCAGCGGACCCGACGAGCCCGCCGCCGACTTTCTCCTGTCCGGCCCGGCGCAGCACGGGCTGGGCGGCCTCGTGAACCTGTTCGGGATCGAAAGCCCCGGCCTCACTTCCGCCCTGGCGATCGCCGAGCATGTCGAGGGTGTGGTCAACCGACGCAACGCGCCGTAACGTCTCCACCTAGGATTGCAGGAGGGACACGATGCGGAGAGTGCTTGCCGGCTTGCTGGCCGTGACGGCGTGGGCCTCGCCGGCGCGCGCCGACCTCGCGCTCTCGTCGAACGATGCGCATACCATCCTGGACAACGGCGCCCAGGTCGCGCCGCCCGAGGCGGCGTCCGATACCCTGAGCGTCATCGACCTGGCGGCATCCCCGCCCAGCATCCGCGCCACCCTCGACGTGCCCGGCAGCGTCGTCGGGCCGCCCATGGCCGTGGCGGTTGCAAAGGACGAGAGCTTCGCCATCGTGGCCTCGGCCACCAAGGCCGATCCCGCCGGCCCGGCCGGCATCAGCGGGGATAACCGGGTTTCCGTTATCGACCTGACGACCACGCCGCCCCAGGTCGTGCAAACCCTGCAGGCGGAGGCAGGCGCCACCACGGTTCGCATTGCGCCCAGCGGCACCCTGGCGCTGGTGGCGAACCGGTTTGCGGGCACGGTGTCGGTGTTCACGATTGACGGACGCCGCCTGACGCCCGCCGGGACGGTCACGGTCGGCCCGAAGTCGATGCCGAGCGGGATCGCGTTCACCGCCGACGGCAAGGCGGCTCTGGTCACGCGCAACGGCGACCACATGGTGCAGGTGCTGGACATCGACGGCGCGGCCGTCACGCTCGGCACCCGGCAGATCACCACCGGGGTGGCGCCCTACACGATCGACGTGACGGCCGACGGCACGATGGCGGCGGTGGGCAACATGGGCCGCGGCGACGGCGACGTTGACACGGTGAGCCTGATCGACCTGACCGCCCAACCGTTCCGCACCGTGCAGACGATCTCGGTCGGCTGCTCGCCCGAGGGCCTGAAATGGTCGCCGGACGGCAAGGTCCTGGGGGTCGCCACCCAGGATGGCACGACCAAGCCGGCCGAAAGCCCCTTCCGCCGCGACCGGGGCCGGCTGGCCATGTATGCGCTGGCCGACAAGCAGTTGAAACAGATCGCCGAGGCGCCAATTGGCCATTGGTCGCAAGGCATCGCCTTCTCGCGCGACGGCCGGACCGTCCTGGTGCAGAACATGGTGGAGCGCACGATCCAGGTGTTCCGCTGGGACGGCACCAAGCTCTGGGCCGGCACGTCGCTTGAGATCGGCGCCGGCCCTGCGGCCATCGCGACGGCGTGGCCATGACCAGGGCAGTCCAGCCCGGGTGACTCTATGGCATAGGCGGGCATCCAGGCGCTGGGGTGGACGAAGCAACTGCTGAAATTCGCACCACGTCGGCGTGGGCTGGCGGCAGCCATGGCGCCTCCGGCCACCCACGCTGACCTGTTCGGCCGTTGTCGTGCTGCTGTAATTTTTGAAGTAGATGTTGAAACGGATGGTCAACGGCGGTTGTCATGGAACGCAAAGCGCCTGCTGCCGCTTCTCTGAGCCAGGCCGTCCGGACCGCGGGGCGCCGGGTGGTCACCAACATCTTGGTGGGTGGGGCATCACGGGGATCGCCAGGCGGACGGCCAACTTACGAGAGAGACGTGCCTGTGAGCGAAAGCATCCACCCGGATCAGCGCAGCCCGACCGTGCCGGAAGTGCTGACCTTGTTCCTGTTTTCCGGCATGGGAGGATACGACCCGAAGCTCGTCGATGTCGGGATGTCTTGCCAGGAAGCGGTGAGCACAGTGCAAATTGCCTATCCCAACTGGCGGACTCTGCGCAAATCGCTGGATTTCGACCTCGAAACACTGGTCATTGATGCGGTCGGGCAGATCACGGCGCATTGCGCGCCTTGTGCGGTCCTGCTTGCCGGGTACTCCTTTGGCGGCGTCGTTGCGTTCGCCGCTGCGACGCAGTTGCGGAAGAAAGGCTACACCGTCCGCTTCCTGGGCCTGCTCGACGTGGAGGCTGAGCCCGGGCTCGACGCGGCGCCGGGCGCGTTGCGCGCACCAAAGACACGTCGGCAAAAACTCACCGGCTTCCTGGCTGCGCTCCGCCGTGGCGAGGGCGTAAGCAAGCTTGCCTATGTGTCCGCCCGGCATCTCAAAAGTCCGCGCTTGCGCCCGCTGCTCAGCCTATACGCGCGCATTCCACGGCGCTGGCTCCAAGGAAAGTTCATGGTCTATCTCGACCGCGACCTGTTGTCGGAGCATATGGAACCGCTGCTGCGCCAGTGGGTCGCGCGCCGCAACACGCTGCAGCCGCTGCCCATTCCGGTGTATCTGTTCCGGACAGAGCAGCACAGCGCGAACGCACCGCGCCACCTCGGCTGGGATCATCACTGCCCGGATCTGACGGTTATCTCCATGCCCGGCACACACCTCGGCATGCTCGGCTCATCGAACCGCCCGGCCTTGTGCGCCGCGTTCCGGAGCGCGGTCTTCGAAGCTCTGGAACGCACAAACCCTGAAATCAGTCCGACCTACGGAACATCTGGCTAAGCCGCCGCCGCATCGGCGATGAAGAAGCTCGCGGTGACGCTGCCGTTCCACTCCTCCGCCCGCAAATGCCCGGCTAGATGCAGCGGCGCGCCCCGGGCCAGCAGCCCCTCCGCCAGCGCGCCCTCCTTCGCCCGGAACAGCAACGTTTTCAGGCGCGGGCCGCCGCCCTCCCCCTGCACAAAGGCGCGGATGGTCGCGCCCTCCTTGCCGATCCGGTCGGCGCGGACCACCTGGGCGCGCGGGAGCACGAAGACTGGCTCCTCATTGCCGTTCCC
Organism: uncultured Acetobacteraceae bacterium; assembly: GCA_964247175.1. Classification (GTDB taxonomy): domain Bacteria; phylum Pseudomonadota; class Alphaproteobacteria; order Acetobacterales; family Acetobacteraceae; genus CAHJXG01. The sequence continues at coordinate 9,808 of CAXTUO010000047.1, forward strand.
ATAAGGCGACAGCCGGGCAAGCTGCTGCGCCAGCTCGACGGTGGCGCCGGACACCGCCAGCGTGCCCTCCACCGGAAGGTCGGCGACCCGGGGCAGCGCTGCCGCGTGCGCCAGGCGCTCGTTCAGGAAAGCATGGAACGCCGGCACGTCGCGTTCATGCAGCGCAAAACCGGCCGCCATCGCGTGCCCGCCGCCGGTCACGAGCAGCCCGGACTGCCGCGCCGCCATGATGGCGGCTCCCAAATCCACGCCGGGCACCGAGCGTCCGCTGCCCCGCACCAGACCGTCCGTGAGCGCGCCGACGCAGGCCGGGCGATTATGGCGTTCCTTGATCCGCCCGGCGACGATGCCCACCACCCCGGGATGCCAGCCCGCCCCATGCACCAGCATCGCCGCGTGCCCGGCGTCGGACTGCGCCGCTGCCTCCTTGAGCGCCGCTTCCAACATCCCGGCCTCCACCGCCTGGCGCTCGCGGTTGGTGGAGTCGAGCGTCCCCGCCAAGGCCCGCGCCTCCACGGGATCGTCGCAGAGCAGCAAGCGCAGCCCGAGATCCGCCTGGCTGATGCGGCCGGCCGCGTTGATGCGGGGGCCGAGCGCGAAGCCGCAGGTGAACGCGGTCGGCACGTTGTGGGCCGCCGCCGCGTCCAGCAGCGCCGCGATCCCCGGGCGGGCGCGCCGGGCCATGACCCGCAGCCCTTGCGTCACCAATGCGCGGTTCAACCCGCGCAACGGCATCACGTCGCACACGGTTGCCAGCGCCACGAGGTCCAGCAGCTCGCGCAAGTCCGGCTCGGACCGTTCGGCGAAGAACCCGGCACGGCGCAGCTTACGCAGCGTGGCGACGGTCGCCAGGAAGGCAAGCGCCGCGGCGCAAAGCCCGTGCAGCCCCGAGGCGTCGTCCAAACGGTTCGGGTTGACGGTGGCCAGTACGGGCGGCGGCGGCCCGTCGCTCGCATGGTGGTCGAGCACCACGACGTCCGCCCGCCCTTGCACAGTGGACAGCGCCGCCGCCGCCGCGGTGCCGCAATCCACGCAAACGATCAGCGTGGCCCCGCCCTGCACCAGGTTGAGCAGCGCCGGGCCGTTCGGGCCATAGCCCTCAAGCAGCCGGTCCGGCACATGGGTCAGCACCCGGCAGCCCAAGGTCCGCAGCACTGTGGCCATGATCGCGGCGCTGCATGCGCCGTCCACGTCGTAGTCCCCGAACACGCCAACCGTTTCGGATGCCGTGACGGCATGGGCCAGCCGGTCGGCCGCGCGGTCCATGTCGGACAGCACCGACGGGTCTGGCAGCAGGGCGCGCAAGGTCGGATCGAGGAAGTGGGCCGCACCATCGAGATCGACGCCCCGCGCCGCCAGCAGCCGCCCGACGACCTCCGGCAAGCCCAGCCGCTGCGCGATGCCCAAGCCGACCCGGTCCTCGCCCCGGCGCCACAGCCAACGCCGCCCCGTCAGGCTGGCGCCAACCCCCAAGGCAGCTTCAGTCATGCCGGGGCGCTACTCCGGCTGCCAGGTCTTGGTGGCGAAGTTGTGGTGCGCCTCGATGTAGCGGACCGTGCCGGACTTGCTGCGCATCACGATGGAATGGGTGAAAGCGCCATGGCCGAACCGCCGCACCCCGCGCAGCATGGCGCCACCAGTCACGCCGGTGGCGGCGAACATCACGTCGCCCTTGGCCATCTCGGCCACCGAGTACTTGTGACGCGGGTCGGTCACGCCCATGCCGCGGGCGCGCTCGACCTGGGCATCGTCCTCGTACATGAGCCGCCCCTGCATCTGCCCGCCGATGCAGCGCAGCGCCGCCGCGGCCA
>CAXTUO010000048.1:0-11516 GCA_964247175.1 uncultured Acetobacteraceae bacterium
CGCCTGTGCTGGGCCGGCGTGCGGACCGCGCCCATGTCCTACCAGCTCCTGAAATTGGCTGAGGTTTATGCGTAATCAGGTTCTGTTTTGCAATCCTTCTGGTTTCCCGGGCTGAAGGCCGATACGCTGCGGTCGGGTTTGGAGCTGGGGGGCTGCCGGGAAACATGGCCACGGACCGTCGCGAGGAGGCCGGCGAGGCGCGGGACCTTGCCCCTCTCGAGGCGGATGCCATGCTGAACCGCCTCGTCCGCCTGGCGGCCTGCGCCGCGGGAACATCGGGAGCCGTGTTCGGCCGCACGGACGTGTCGGACGGGCCTGCGCCGGCGCTTGTGGCGTTCGGCCTCTCGCAGCACGAGGCAGGCGCGGCGGTCCAGTTCGACGAGGCCCTGCGCGGCTGTCCCGGGCTGACGGTGCTGCCGGACCTGGGGCAGGACGAGCGGTTCGCCGGGCCTGCGCTCGTCACCGGGCCGCCGCACCTGCGCTTTCTGGCCCACCTGCCCCTGTTCTCCGCCCTTGGCGAACGCTGCGGCTTCCTGTGCGTCCTCGACCCGGCCGTCCATCCTGGCCTGACGCAGGTTCAGGAAACGGCGCTCGGCGACGCCGCCGCCCTGATCGTCGCGGCCTGCAAACGCGAACGGCGCGCGGCGCAGCTCCTCCATGCCGCCACCCACGCTCTGCGGGCGGACCGCATGCTCCGCCTGGTGGCCGAGGCGTCGTCGTGTGCCGAGGCGCTGACCAGCCTGCTGGGCGAGCTGTGCCGCCACCACGGCGCCACGGTCGGCCGCATCTGGCAGTTGACCCAGCCCGACGAGCGCATGCTGGAGATCAGCCGGTTCAACGGCGAAGGATTGGACGAGCATTCGTACTACCGCCAGCCGCCCACCGCCCCGGTGACGCGCAGCAACTCGATGACCGCGGGCGCGATCCGCCGCAACGAGCCGCACGCCGTCATCTACTCGCAGGTCGAGCAGCCGGAGCGCTTCGTGCTGCTGCCCGCCGCCATCGCCTCCGGGCTGGCCGCCCAGGTGAGCTACCCGATCTGGGTGCAGGACCAGCGCTTCGGCATCTCGCTCGCCTTTTCCACCGAGCGGCAGGACCTGGCGGAGGTCGTGGCGGACATCGCGTCGCTCGCCAACGCCATCCGCCCGGCGCTGTTCCGCAAGGTGACGGAGGAGCGCATCCGCTTCGTGGCCCACCACGACGACCTCACCCGGCTCGCCAACCGGCTGCTGTTCCAGGAGCGCCTTGCCAGCGCCATCGCTGCTGCGGCGCAGGGGGAGCACGGCTTGGCCTTGCTCTGTCTTGACCTCGACGGGTTCAAGCTGGTCAACGACATGCGCGGGCACGAGGTTGGGGACAAGCTGCTCGCCGCCGTGGCCGACAGGCTGCGGGCGGGCAGCCGGGAGGGCGACACGACCGCCCGGCTCGGGGGCGACGAGTTCGCGATCGTCCAGCTGCTCGGCGGCCAGCCCTCCGCGGTCACGGCGCTGGCGCAACGCCTGCTGCACGCCATCCGGCAGCCGTTCGAGATCGACGGCAGGCCGGCGGCGGTCGGCGTGTCGATCGGCATCGCCGTCTATCCCATGGGCGGCGAAACTCCGGAAGCGCTTCTGCGCAACGCGGACACGGCGCTGTACCGGGCCAAGGAGGGCGGCCGCAACGCCTTTCGCGTGTTCGAGCCGTCCATGGACGTGCACCGGCAAGAGCGCGCCCTGGTCGCGCGCGACCTTGGTGATGCCACCGAGCATCAGCATTTCACCCTGGCCTACCAGCCGATCTGCGACGCCGCGTCGCTGCGGGTCGGCGGGTTCGAGGCCCTGCTGCGCTGGAACCATCCGGTGCGCGGGCAGCTCCTGCCGGCCGACTTCGTGTCACTGGCCGAGGCGAACGGGCTGATCCTGCCGCTCGGCCGATGGGCGATGGATGCGGCGTGCGCCGAGGCCGCGCGTTGGGACGCGCCCGCGCGCCTGTCCGTCAACCTGTCGCCCCTGCAGTTCCGCCAGCCCGACCTGGCGCGGCAGGTGGCCGACGCGCTGGCGTGGACCGGGCTGCCCGGCGAACGGCTGGACCTCGAAGTGACCGAGGGCCTGCTGCTGGGCGACACCGCAGCGGTGCTGCGGACCATGCAGGCGCTGAAGGAGAAGGCGTGCGCCTCACGCTCGACGACTTCGGCACGGCTTATGTGAGCCTCAGCACGCTCCGCCGCTTCCCGTTCGACCGCATCAAGATCGACAAGTCCTTTGTCCGCGGCATGTGCGACGGCGACAGCGCGCTGGCCATCGTGGAAGCGGTCCTGATGCTTGGCGCCCGGCTGAAGCTTGCCGTGGTGGCGGAGGGGGTGGAAACCGAGCGGCAGCTCGACATGCTGCGGCGCCTCGGCTGCGTCCTCGTCCAAGGCTTCCTGACCGGCCAGCCCATGACGGCAGGCCAGGCTGGCGCGGCAGTGGCGCGGAAGATGGGTTCCGAGGAGCAATGGAACGGAGAATGTATGTAGGTGTAGGCGCTCGCACTTATCGGTGGTCGTGCTCGCAACCGTAGCCGCCTCCGGCTCACGCCTTCTGAGCTGCGGCCAGGGTCGAAAGGAGTGGGCAGGGAAACGAACGACCCTCCGCGGCTGGCCTCGCGTCCCTGATGCGCAGAATGATCTGCTGACTGGCCTTGAACTCTCGGGCCGAAGCGGACACGCCAGCTCCCTCCCCCGACCGTTGCGTCGCGTTCCCCGCTGCTCCGCTGTCAGGCTCTCAGGCCGGCCCCACCACCAAAGCCTCCTGTGTCCTACCCCGGTTTTCGGGCGGATGTGGCCACGTCCTCTCACCCCGCGGCGGCGGCCTCAAGCTCCTCGTCGGCCGCGGCTCTCGTACCGCTCAAACCAGGCACGCTCACGTCCGCATTGGGTGCGACGTCGAGAGGCGGCAGCGAGCGCACGATCTCCATGGTCCGAAGGCTGACGGTGATCACCCGGCAGAACAGCTTGAATGGGTAAGCCGGGTCTTCCACTGTCTCGTTGGCGAAGGCGTTGGCGTCCGACACGATGCCGCTGGCTGGGTCGGTCTTGATGCACTGCCGCTCCATCACCCATTCCAGGGCCGGTTTGCCGTTCACCACGTAGTCGTAGGCTTCCAGCGGGATGCTGGTGATGGTGATATTGGGATTGTAGATCACGGTGGTGCGGTCGAGCTTGGGCCGCTTGCCGCCGAACTTCATCTTCTCGACGCGGTAGAATCGTACGGGGTCCGGGATGTGCGCCAGCCGCAGGTCGCCCTGTTCTATGGTGACAGGGTAAGGCTCTGCCTCATCGAAGCCGCAGTGAAGGTCCGCCAGTTCTCGCCCTGCGTTGGTGAAGGCCCAGAAGTCCGCAGCCGTTACCACGGCTGGGATGCGAGGCAGCTGCTTGGACAGGTTGTCTGCAAAGCGGGCGCGGTAGTCCGGCGAGTGCAGCAGGCCATAGACGTAGTGGAACAGGTCGTCCTTGGTGATCGCCTCGCCGGGATAGGCGGCCTGGAAGTGCGCGAGGCCCGCGTCCGTGATCCCGTCGCGACGCCGGAGCGCGCCGGCCTCTGCTGGCGTTTCCTCGCCGCCAAGGGCAAGCTCGTCCGCAGGGGCGTCCTCCGCACGCTCATAGGCCCACCGGGGAAAGCACTGGCTGCCGCCCTTCATAGCGGCAAGGCAAAGCTCGGGCGGGCTGTCCGTCATCAGGATGCTGAACTCGGTGATGTGGCCGGGTCCCGCGACGCAGATCGCCCGGTTACCCTCGCCCGCCTTCCCGAGCGGGAAAATGCGCGGGACCTGATAGGTTCGCTCGTTCAGACTGCGGGCATAGCAGAGCCACTGCCGCGTGAAGGGGCGATACATGGTTGGCGTCAAGCACGTCTCCTTGAAGGCGAGCGTCCTACTCCTGGCGAGATTAGCTTTGAGCGTGCTGGACCAGCTGATCCGCTTCGGATCGGGATCTACGAACTGGTCCACTGCACGCATTCGATCATTAGGACTGGCATCGGGATGGGCTGTGCCGAACCGCTCCAGCTCCTCGTTATAGACAGCGATCATGGCCTTCATATTCGAGGCCAACGCCTGCCGGCTCGCGTTGAAGCACCACGCATCGCGGCCCGTCGCGATGCCGAGCGAGAAGATCTCGAACAGCTTGGCCTCGATCGCCTTGTCTTTGGCCCCGAGGGGCAGGAAGGCGTCAAAGCTCGTATCCCGCTGGCCTACCCAGTCGCCGTGTGCGTCGGGCGTGATCGTCTGCCACTTGCCCGCCCGCTTAATGCCGCCGATGCTGCCAAAGCCGCTGATGATCGAGAGCTTCTGTTCGCGGTCCAGGTAGTCGCCGATGTCGTGGAAGTGGATAGTGCAGGGACGGACAGCGGTAGAGTTCTTGACCAGGAGCGTGATTGCCACGGGAGCGCGGCTGCCCTGGCCGAAGACGTTGCCCTTCTCCTTTTGGCGACGCTCGCCCGAGCTGTCCGCGTTGCCCCGCAGGTGGAACACGTGGATGCTGGAGAACTCCTCGGCGAAGCTCAGGCGGATGCCTGCGGCGGCGTTGCCGTCCACCCATCCTCCGTTGGTGACAAACCCGATTACGCCCTGCGGCCCGATGCGGTCACTGGCCCAGCGCAGCGCACGGATGTAGCTGTTATAGAGACCTTTCTTGCTGCTCGCGCTGCTCGCCGCCGCGTAGGTTTCGGCGATCCGACCATCCAGCGTCGGGTAGTTCACGTTGGCGGCGTTGTCATTGGCGCTGCCCTGTCCCACAGAATAGGGCGGGTTGCCCACAATCACGCGGATCGGCAGGCCCTTCTGGCGCGCCCGCCGGGTGCGGTTGTCCGCCATCAACTCGCTGGCCAGGTCCCGCTCGTCCTCGTAGAGCTGGAACGTGTCGGTCAAGCAGATGCCCTCGAACGGCAGGTACTCGCCGCCGGCCAGTGAATGGTAAGTCGCCTCGATATTGATGGCGGCGATGTAGTAGGCCAGCAGCACCAGTTCGTTGGCGTGCAGGCCGTGCCGGTACTTGTGTTCCAGCTCCCCCGGTTTGACGAGGCCGGACTGCAGCAGCCGCGTGATGAAGGTGCCGGTGCCGGTGAAGGGATCCATGATGTGGACGCCCTCGCTGCCGAGCGTCTGCCCGAACTCGCTCCGGAGCAGCTCGTCCACGGAGCGTAGGATGAAATCCACGACCTCCACGGGCGTATAAACGATGCCGAGCCGGTCAGACAGCTTGGGAAAGGCTGTGCGAAAGAACTTGTCGTACAGCTCCAGCACGATCTTCTGCTTGCCGGCGGCGTCCTCGATGTCTGCTGCTCGCGTTCGCACGCTGTCGTAGAAGCGTTGCAGGCCCTGCGTCTCCTTTTCCAGGTGCTGACGGTCCAGCACGTCCAGCACGCCCTGGAGCGCCTGGCTGACCGGGTTGCTGGCAGCGAAGCTGTGGCCCTCGAACAGCGCCTCGAACACGGGGCGCGTGATGAGGTGCTGGGCCAGCATCTCGACCGCTTCATCGGCTGTGACGGCGCTGTTGAGGTCGGCGCGAAGGCCGGCCCAGAAGGCGTCGAACGCGGCCTTTTCCTCGCTGCCCGGCACGGCCACGGCCGCCTTGATGCGGGTGACATGCACCTCCGCAATGCGCGCCACGTCGCGCGCCCATTCCTCCCAGTAGGTCCGGGTGCCGCACTTCTTGACGATGCGCGCCAGGATCGCCCGTGAGAACTCGTCGAATTGGAACTGTTCCTGCTCCCCTCCTGCTGCTGGACGGCGTAGCTCGTCGCCCTGCCCCTGGTCGTCCGCGCCGCCGCCCTGGCCGATGTCCAAGCGTCGCTGCCTCGGGGCAGACCGCTCCGGGAGATGGTTCGTGACCGCGATCACCTCGATGCGGCCGCCCGGGTCCACGCCGAGGTCGATCTTGTTGATGGTCGCGTCCAGCCGCTCGTCGTGCGAGCGCAGCGCGTTCAGGATCTGCCACACGACCCGGTACTTCTCGTTGTCGTCCAGCGCCTTCTCCGGCTCCACCCCGGCCGGCACGCCCACGGGCAGGATGACGTAGCCCATCCGCTTGCCCTCGGCCCGCCGCATGACGCGGCCAACCGCCTGCACCACGTCGATCTGCGACTTGCGCGGGTGCAGGAACAGGATGGCGTCGAGCGCCGGCACGTCCACGCCCTCCGAAAGGCATCGCGCGTTGGTGAGGATGCGGCACTCGTCGGCGCGGCCCGTATCCTCTTTCAACCAGGACAGCAGTGCGTCGCGCGACTTGGCATTGAAGCCGCCGTCCACATGCCGGACGTGGCACTCCAGCGGGGGCAGCGCATCGGCGCCGGCCTCCGCCTCTACCGCCCCGCGCCACTCCTCCGCCACCTCGGCGAACTCGGCCTCAACCAGCTTGGAGGCGGTGATGCTCTTGGCAAAGGCGATGGTCCGGCGCATCGGCTGGTCGCCGCCGCCCGCGTCGGCCTTGAAGTCCGATTTCAGCAGCGCCTTGTAGCAGCCGACGATCTTGGTGGCGTCGTCGAGGCGCAGCTCGTTGTCTTCCGACAGCCGACGCTGGACGCTGGCGCTGATGTCGGCCTCGTTCACGGCGAGCACGACAACCTTGTAGTCGGTCAGCAGCCCGTTCTCGACCGCCCAGCCGAAGTTGCGGGTGAACAGCGTCTCGCCGAACAGCTTCGGATCGTCCATGGAGCAAAGGGCGGCGTCCGCGTCCCGCGCCACCTGCTGCACCGCCTCGCCATACACCCGCGGCGTGGCGGTCATGTAGAGCCGTTTGCGCCCGGCGATGAACGCCTGGTCGTGGACCCTGACGAAGTTGCTCTCGTCCTCGCCGGCGAGGGTCACGCCCGTGGTGCGGTGCGCCTCGTCGCAGACGATCAGGTCGAACTCGGGCAGGCCGAACCGCTGCTGGGCGGCGGAGATGGCCTGGATGGATTGGTAGGTGGAGAACACCACCGTCATGCGCTCCGGGTCCGGCGCGGTCGCCTTGGCGGCGAGCTTCGCGGCGTCCGTGGTGGCCGGGACCTCCAGGTCGTGCACGTCGATGTCGGCGAGGTCGTCGGCCTTCCCCCGGCGCACGCCGACCTGGGCGTCCGAGCACGCGGCGAAGGAGCGCAGCGGCACCTGGCTGTCGATGGACCACTCGCGCACGGTCTGCTGCATCAGCGCGAGGGACGGGACCAGGAAGAGCACGCGCCCGCCCTTCCCCGCGAGGTCCTCGGCGATCCTCAAAGCCGTGAACGTCTTGCCGGTGCCGCAGGCCATGATGAGCTTGCCGCGGTCGGCCGCGGCGAGGCCGTCGCGCACGCACCCGATGGCCTCGCGCTGGTGCTGGCGCGGCTGCTTCTTCTCGTGCAGGCGGACCTTGCCTGTGTCGGCGAACGCGCCCCAGTCGATCCCGCTATCCTCAAGGTCTGTGAGGCTGACGCGGAGGGTTTCCATCTGCTGGTCGCGCAGCGTGGCTTCCGCATTGTCCGTCCAGTTGGTGCCCGTGGTGTCCACGAAGATGCGGCGGACAAAGGGGACGCGGCCAGAGGCGGAGAAGAAGCTGTCGATGTCCTCGCGCCGGATGCGGTAGCCCTCCTTGTAGAACTTGCACTGCACGGCGCACCAGGTGTCGGGCGCATCGGCGAGTTGGGCCACCAGGTCGATCCCGGTGTCCGTCGCGTCCTCGCCCCGCTCCCTCGCCCAGTCCGCGAAGGTGAGCACGCGGCTGTAAAGCCCGCGCTGGGTGGGCGCATGCCTCAGCCACACCTGCGTCAGCCGCTCGAAGTAGGTGCCCTTCTCGCGTTCAGTGCCGGCAGTCGCGCGGTATCTGGCCAGCAAGTCCTTCAACGAGTGCGCCATCAAAACTCCTATTTGCTCCTGGCAGGAACGCCGCCTTGGCTTGCAGACCGGAGGTCATGCCTCGGACGTTCGCTAAGTGGCCGCTGGTGGTGTGGCCGGGTTGATCCAGGCCAGCCCCGTGTCTCGGAAGTGCCGCTCGTTGGCGGTGGCGACCGTGAGGCCGTGCACAATCGCAGTTGCCGCGACCACCATGTCCAGCGCGCTGCGCGGCCGGCCGGAGGCGGTTCCTTCCGCCATCAGGCGAGCCCACTCCAGCGCAGCGCGCGCGTCGAATGGCAGCACCCTGCCGGCGAACAGCGCCTGCGGCCCTTCCGGCCCGGCGAACCACCCTTCCAGGTCGCGCCGGCGCCGGCCCGGCGCCTTCTCCAGGATGCCGCGGCGGATCTCGGCCACCGTCAGCGCAGAGATGTGCAGCGCCTCGTCCGGCTGCGCGCCGAGCCACTCGACGAGCGCCGGGGATGGACGGGGCTTCACCGCCTCGCTGACCATGTTGGTGTCAAGCAGGTAGCTCTTCGTCAAAGCCCGGCGTCGCGCCCGGGCGTGTCCTCGCGGGCGAGGTCGAGGTCCGCGTCGACCAGCGGCGAGCGGCGTAGCGCTGCAAGCACGCCGCCGACGCGGGGTGGCTTGCCGTCGGTGACGCGCCGGGCCAAGTCGGCCCGCAGCACGCCGGCCTCCATGTCGTCTGCCGCGAGGCGCCGGGCGATGCCGCGGATCAGGTCCTTGTCCGCCTCCAGGCCGCGCACCTCGAAACGCCCGAGGCCGCGTTCGGCGAGGCGTTGGCGGTGCGCCTCCGTGGCGCGTCGCTGGGAGTTGCTGGGCATGATGGTTCTCGCTCGGCTCCCGGCCATATAGCCGGTTGTTCCGAGCTTGCAAAGCTTTCGCGGGCCGGCCAGCCATGGGCGGGTTCTGGGCGACAGCGCCTCCGTGCCCGCCAAAAGAGCGGCGAGGCGGCCCGTCCCGACCCGAAGGCCTCGCCGCGATGCGGAGCATCGTCTAGGGCAAGACGGGCAGCAAGCCCCATATCGTCGTGGACGGGCGTGGTCTTGAGCGGAGCCAACCGCCACAATGGCCGGATGCTCACGGCCATGCTGGACGCGGTGCCTGGCGTGCGCTCGGGTCGGCAGGGCCGCCCGCGCCGGCGACCGGCGAAGTCGGGCAAAGCCCGCTTTGCCCTTTCACGCCGACAAGGGAGCGGCGCACCTGCGCCGCTTTCGAGTGCATGCTGGCGTGGCTGGCGCGGTTCCGCCGCTTGGCCGTGCGCTAGACACCCACCTCGCCTTCACCACTTTCGCCTGTGCCGTCATCTCCCTGCGTCAAGTCAGGCGGTTTGTCGGTAGCCCTCAACTGCCGGGGTTCCGATCAGGCCTGTTTGTCCAGGATCGCTCGGCGCCTCGCCCTCACTTGTTAGTCTGCAATACGTAACGCCGTAATGCCGACAACACGCCTCTACAACATGGCGTCTTATTCTCGAAGCCAGTGGCCGGCTGCCCTTGCGTCTTGCTTGCCATGGATTCAATCAAGTCCGTTCGCCGGGGATCGGTTGCTGCGCGTTTTCTCCTGAGAAATGCAGTACGTAACGCCGTAACGTTAACCATACGTTTCTGCCTCGGCTTGCAAAGCGGGACGCTCGCCTTGTGTATTCGTATCGAACGCGCCATCGCCACGCCGCTACTGGCGAGGAGTGTAGGCGCTGGGCTACAGCCTTCGCGATCTCTCCTGCCAGACATTCGATTAGCGCCGCTCAATACGCGCTTCCGTCCCGTCAGCAGGTGGAACGTAACGCCGTAACGTCAGCTATACGTCTCTACGTCTTGGCGTCCTGTCTTCCAAGTCTGCGGTCGCGACCTCGACGCCAGCCTCAGCGAGAGCGTGGCAGATGATCTGCTTTTGCGTGAGCCCTGACGCTTTGGCCTTCCGGGCAAGCGCCTTGATGGTGCTCACCCGCACTCGGAGATTGAGCGTGGTCGGAGGGTCGGATGCGGGAAGCTGGGCAGGCGGCAGCGTCGGCGCCTGTTCCGCGGAGATGCGCAGTGCCTCTTCCGCTGGAAGGCGGGACGGGGTGCGAGATTTCAGGGACTTCATGCTGCCTCGTTACATCGTTAAGCCACTACGTCGTTACGTAGCTACGTCGTCGCGTTCGCCTGCCGCGCCGGCAGCCACCCAAGACTGCGCAGTTCGGCGACAAGAGCGACAAGCTCCACTGCGGCTGCGCCGCTTGTGGGAATCCGGCCGGAGTAGGACAGCTCGCCATACACCACGAGATCGCTCAATGTCGTCTCCATGCGCGGCAACCCAGCCGAGGCCAACTCCTTCGCCGCGTGCCGCGCGAGCTGGGTGCGCTTGACCCGGTTCAACAACACACGCGCTGGAATGTCGCGCCTTGCCGCACGGGCCAGCCCTCCCGCAAGCCGCATCGTCTTCTCGGCTTCGGTCACGTCGGCCTCCCCTGCCAACGACGGCACGATGATCGCGTCGGCGCTGGTCATGGCCACGGTGGCAGCCCGGTTGCCGAACCCGGCGGTGTCCACAAGCACCAGATGCGCCGCTTCCGCCCGCTCGTTGATGATGTGCGCAAGCTGAGTCTCGTCCGCCTCCGCCACTGTCTCGATGGGCGGGCCTTCATAGGTGTTCGCGGTCCATCGGCTCAGGGCCTGGGTGGGATCGGCGTCCAGGGCTAGAACCCTGCCGCCTTCGGCCGCCAGTGCGCCAGCCAACAGCATCGCAACCGTGGTCTTTCCGGGACCCCCTTTGCTGCTCGCTATGGTGAGCACGGGCATGTTCGCCTCCTATCGTTGGATCATACGTAATATCGTGAGTATGACACCACGGCGTTACGTATTGCTAGTCAGAAGGCTCCGATTGCCCGACGCTTGTTCTGTGAGCAGGGCGCTCTTCCGGACCTTGACTGGAGCTTGCCCTTATCCTGCCCAGCCAGGACGTCAGACGCGCTGGCATACGAACGGTGGTCGATACGCGCTGCGTGGCCGTGCGCGGCCAGACAGATGTTGGCCATCACCGCCACAACTGCCACCGCCGCAAGGTGGCTGCTCGGTCGTTCCAGGCACGCTCCTTGGCCCGAAGCCCTCGGTGCCGATGCGGCGCATCGTGAGCAGGACCTGGGCGTAGGGCTTGTGCTGCCCGTCAGGTCGCAGCGCTCAGTGCACGTTCAGGTCGGCCGCCATCCGCTCCGTGACGAACGTCACGCATTGTGAGATGCCGCTACAGAGGCGTGGTCAGGGGCATGAGCCAGCCGCTGTCGGAGCGGAGAAACCGGACCTCGGCTTCGTCCGGCTCCAGCCCATCCAGGTAGGCCGCCAGGCTGTGCAGGACGCCCGACGCCTCGGCAAACCCAAGCTCCGCCACCGTGGGGGCATCCGGGTGGGCAAGGTCGCGCTCGCGCTGCGCCAGCGCGTCGTCCAGACCGCCGCCTGGCCGCAGCACGAAGTCGGACCATGCCTTATCCCACCACAGCAGCCCGCCATACACCAGGCCGCGTCCGCCCCGCTCCGGCAGCCAGCCCGTCGGGCGGTTGAAGACCAGAACAGCGCCGGCCGGGTGCGCCGCGCCGATGTCCGCCTTCAAGCGCGCGACCTGCTTGTCGCCGAGATCGCCCGGGATGTAGGCCACCGCCGACATGATGACCGGCACGCGTTGCCCCTCGCTGCCGACCGCGATCGCAATTTGGTCCCCGT
>CAXTUO010000049.1:0-11200 GCA_964247175.1 uncultured Acetobacteraceae bacterium
GCCAAGGTCAGGAACAGCCCGGCGACCATCATGCCGGGCGCAACCCCAGGGGACAGCAGCAGGGCAAGCAGCGCCGCCTGGCCGCAGCCAAACGCCGCGGCCTGCGCCCAAGACGCGCGGCGGCTTACCTGGCGCTGAGCTTGGAACAACGCGGCCTCCCGCGCCTGGACCGTCGCCAACATGCGGCCTTCCGCGCCGTAGGCCCGGACCTCCCGGATGCCGTCGATGGCGTCCAGCGCCGCGGACCGCAGCCCGGCCGAGGTTTCCGCCAGCCGCCCGCCGGCTTCAAGCGTCAGCCGCGCCGCCACCCATGGCAGGACGAGGGCCGAAAGCAGGAACAAGCCACCGACCAGCAATGCAACGCCGCCATGTCCCAAGGCCAGGATGCCGACAAGCACGGGCAGCAACAGCACCGCCGCGACGCCCGGCACGATGATCCGCAGGTAAAGCCCGTCCAACGCCTCGACATCGCCGACCAGCCGGCCGAGCGCGTCGCCCGACCGCATGAAGCCAAGCCCGCCCGACGACTGCCGGGCCAGGCCGCGGAACAGCCAAACGCGCAGCCCGGCCAAGGCGCGGAACGTGGCGGCATGGGTCAACATGCGCTCGCCGTAGCGCAGCACGACCCTGGCCACGCCCAGCCCACGCACCACGCCGGGCAGAAGCAGCAGCGCCGCCAGGCCGGCGGCTTCGGTTCCCGTCACGGGGCGCAGCGCCATCCCGCCGGCCGCGGTCGCCAGCGCCACCCCGGCGGCGACCGTCAGCAGGGACGCCAGCAGCCCGGCCAGCAACCAACCGGCGTAACCCCGCCAGAGTGCCAGAACGGGCAGCAGCGCGCCCAGCCCTTGCCGGGACGTCATGCCACGCCTTGAACCGGCCGTGCCCGGCCGTCCGGCAGTTCCAACGTCCGGCCGCCGAAGGCATGCGCCGCCGCGGAATGGCTGGCCAGGATGACCGTGCGCCCAAGCGCCAGCCGCCGAAGGCTGTCCAGCACGTCCGCCTCGGTCGCCGGGTCGAGATGCGCGGTCGGCTCGTCAAGCAGCAGCAGCGGGGCGTTGCGGACAAAGGCCCGCGCAATGGCCACACGCTGCGCCTGGCCGCCGGACAGCCCGTATCCGCCCTCGCCGATGAGCGTGTCCAGCCCTTCGGGCAAGGTCGCCGCGAACGATCCAATGCCCGCGGCGCGGGCGGCATCCTCGACCTCACCGTCGGTTGCGTCCTCCCGCCCGAAGCGGATGTTGTCACGGATGCTGCCGGCGAACAGCACCGGGCGCTGGCCGATCCACGCCGTCATCCGCGCCAGCGCCGAAGGCACGATGGCGTCGATGTCGGCGCCGTTCAGGGTGATGCGGCCGCTGTCCGGACGGGCGAAGCCCAGCAGCAACTCGATGATGGTCGACTTGCCGGCGCCAGACGGCCCCACCAGCACCATCGTCTCTCCGGCAGGCACCCGGAAGCTCAGCCCATCGAGCACGGTGCCGCGCGACGGGTCCCAGGCGTAGCTCACGTCGCTGAAGGCGACCGTCACACCCTTGGCCGCCACCGTGCGGACCGGCGGCACGCCTTGGGAGGCTTGCGGCTCCGGCAAGCCGGCCAACTGCTCCGCCGCCCCTGCCGCTTGCAAGCGGTCCTGGTAGGCGGCCGCAAACACCCGAAGCGGCGCGAAGAACTCGGCCACCAGCACGAGCACGAAGATCGCCGTCACCGGGTTGGCCCCGCTACGCCACGTCGCCGCATAACGCCCGGCCAGCAGCACGAGGGACGCCGCGGCCGCGCAGTCGAGCGCCGCCGACGACAGGAACGCAACCCGCAGCACCCGAAGCGTCCGGCGGCCCAAGTCGTCCGCCGCCGCTTGCAGGCGCTGCGCCTCCTGCTCGGCCCGCCCGGCGAGAACGATGGTGGCGATGCCGCGAACGCGGTCGAGGAAGCGGGCCTGCAACCGGCCCATCGCCACGAACTGCCGCTGCGACGCCGCCGCGGCACCCAGTCCCGCCAACGCCATCCCGACCGGAACCAGCAGCCCGGCCAAAACCAGGATCAACGCACCCCAGGGATCGACCAGCAGCACCGCAAGCCCCACCAGCAACGGTGACGCCAACGCCAGGACCGAGGCAGGCAGCCAACGGGCGAACAAGCCTTCCAGCGCCTCGATACGGTCCACCGCCAGAGCGGCCAGCTCACCGGACTGCGCACCGCGCAAGAAGCGCGGCCCGGCGTCGAACAAGCGGATGAACAAGTCGCTGCGCAGCCGCCGCCGCGCCGCCACCCCGGCCGTGAACGACAGGTCCTCCGACACGACCAGCAACACCGCCCGCAAAACCGCCAGCCCCGCAAACAGCAGCGGCCATGCAGCGATGGATGCACCGTCCTGCGGCGAGCCCGTCAGGATCGCGCCGGCCAGGAGCCGCGCCAGGCACCAGGCCTGGCCGATGGCCGCCAGCGTCGCCAGCGCGCCCAGCATCGCCACAGGGCGTACTGCCCGCCGGCCCGCCGCCATGTTGCGCGTCATCCAGGCCCGGCCGGGCTTCGGCAGACTTGTCACTGCACGCTCCCGTTTCTGCCAGCCGCCGCTACGACGCCAACGCCCGGCGGGCCGTCGCCGCCAGCCATTCGGCGGCGACCGGCAGGATCGCGTCGTTGAAATCATAGCCGGGGTTGTGCAGCTCGCCGCCCGGCCGAGCCGGGCCGTTGCCGATCCAGACAAAGGCGCCGGGCTTTTGTTCCAAGTACCAGCCGAAATCCTCTCCCGCCATGCTGGGCGGCACATCCCTTCGCAAGGGGAACCCCAACTCGCCGGCGCAAGCCGCCGCGAGGTCCGCCTCCGCCCGCGTGTTCACCGTGGCGCAGACGCCGTGCTGGACATCCACGTCGATCGTCACGTCGGAACTCGCGGCGATCCCTGCCGCCGCGCGGCGGATGCTGGCCTCAACCAAGTCGCGGACAGCCGGGCGATGGGTACGGAAAGTGCCGGACAGCACGGACCGGCCCGGGATCTGGTTCGCTGCCACCCCGGCGTTCATCGTGCAGATCGAGACAACAGCGCGTTCGAGCGGATCCACGTTGCGGGACACCACCGATTGCAGCGCCACCAGGAGATGCGCGGAGGCCAGCAAGGGATCGCGTGAAAGGTGCGGCATGGCGGCGTGGCCCGCATGTCCATCCACGGCGATCTGAATCCGCGCGCCGGCTGCCATCACCGCGCCGTCGTGCACGGCAACGGTTCCCGCCTCAAGGCCGGGCCAGTTATGATAGCCGAAGATGCGCTCCATCGGGAACCGGTCGAACAAGCCGTCAGCCAGCATGTTGCGCGCGCCCCCGTAACCCTCCTCGGCGGGCTGGAACACGAAATGGACGGTGCCCGACCATTCGGAGTCGCGCGCCAGCAGGGCTGCCGCGCCCAACAGGCTGGCGGTATGGCCGTCATGGCCGCAGGCATGCATGACGCCTGGCGCGGTGGATGCATAAGGCAGGCCCGTCGTCTCGGTGATCGGCAGCGCATCCATGTCGGCGCGAAGCCCGAGGCTGCGGTTGGACGACCCGCGCGTCAGCGTCGCGACGACACCATGACCGCCGACGCCCGTGGTGAACGGCACGCCGAGGCTGGCGAGCGTGCTGCACACAAAGGCTGCGGTCTCCCCTTCCTGCAACGAGAGTTCCGGATGCTGATGCAGGTGCCGGCGCCATTGCGGGAGGGCTTGCTGCAAGCTGGAATCCATTCAACACGCTCCATCTTGCCATGGATGTGCCGCTTGCCTGTCACTCGCGCAAGATGCGGCTACGCGGGCGTCTTGCTGGCCAGCGTGCCGAGCAGGGGGCTGTCGAGGCGTTTCCGCTGCAGCGGCAGACAGACCTTGTATCGGGTGCCATGGCCTTCCTCGATCGCCAAAGTGGCACCGAGCTGCCGGGCGAAGCCTCGGATCAACTGGAGTCCGATGCCGTCGCGGGTCCCCGACTCCGTTTCCACCCGACCCGCAGGGATACCGACGCCGTCGTCGAAGATCTCGAGCTCGGCATGGTCCCGGTCTGCCTTGAGGTAAACCGAGATGCTGCCGCGGCGACCACCGGGGAATGCGTACTTCACCGCATTGCTGACGGCCTCCGTCACGATGAGCGCGAGCGGCACAGCCTGGTCGCTCGACATCTTGAGCTCCGGAGCCTCGATCTCCAGCCGCAGCCGCTCCCCCGCTTTTTCGCCCATCGCCTGGAACAACTGGCTGCACAGCTCGATCAGGAATTCCCGCATGTTAATCGTATGCAGCTCCCCGTGGGCGTAGAGGTGCCGATGCAGGGTCGCAAGCGTTCGGACCCGGTCGCGCGCCGACTGGAACTCGGCCCGCGCTTCCGGCAGGCGGATGCGGCTGGCTTGAAGGTTTAGAAGGCTCGCAACCACCTGGAGATTGTTTTTCACCCGATGGTGAATCTCCTGCATCAGCAGTTCCTGCTGGTCGATCGCCGCCGCTAAGCGACCCTGCTGCCGATGCAGCAACAGCGTCGCACGGTGGAAGGACAGGGCCAACTGCTTCAACTCGCGGGTGGATATTGGGTCCTGGCAGCCCGCAGGCTTTCGAAAGATCGTTTCAGGTCGCCATTGGCTGACCGACTCATGGAGCGCTGCCAAAGGACGGGAAACCCATGCCGCCGCTGCTGCCGTCACGGCAACCATTCCCAACAGCCACGTCACGAGCAGGGTGACCAACGATTCCGAAGACAGCGCCACAGCAAGCAGTGGCAACGTCGCTGCAAGATGGACGCAGAACACGCGCGTAGTCAGCGTGTTCCACGTCTTCCACCAACGCCTCATTCCACGGCCGGTCTGGAATACCGGTATGAAATCACTTTTGCCGGTCTTCCTCGATCAGCTTGAGCAACTCGTCCGGAACCGGTTCCTGAGCGATGTCGTCATAGAGTTGGTGCAAGCTCCGCTGCAGCCAGATGTCGAATGCGGGTATCACGGGCTTAACCTGCTTTCGCGATGTTTGCGGCTGTTTGGACTTACGATGGGTCATTCTGCAATGATTCATGCCCGTCTAACCCGGAAGCTTGCACCCCTAACAAAAAACACTCACAAGGGTTTCAGACGACGTTGCGGAAACGTGTTCAGTTTTCAGCGCGACGCCGTGGCAAGGGCCGGGCTCTCATCACCGACGTGGCCGACTTCAAGCAGACGGGTAGCACGGGCACCGATCCGATCCTTGCCTTTCGCATCGGTTTCCCCAAGCAGCCATGCCTCAAGCTGGCGGCGTGCCCGGAACACCCGGCTCTTGGCTGTGCCCACGGCGCAACCCGTCGATTCGGCCAAGGCCTCGTAGCTCATGCCATGCACCACCACCATCAACAGCGCTTCCCGCTGATCGGCCGGCAGGCGGGTCATCGCCCGGCCCAGCTCCTTGAGCGCCAAGCGATCCTCATGCGCGGCCTCGGTCGCGAACGTGGATTGCGGCACATCGTCGATGTCGGTGGTGTCGCGACGCTTGCGGAGGTTTGAAATGAACCGGTTGCGCAGGATGCGGTGCATCCACGCCGGGAAGTTGGTGCCCGGAATGAAGCTCGCATGGGCGGACAAGGCGTTGCACACCGCGTCCTGAACAAGGTCCTCGGCGGCCGAGCGGTTCCTCGTGAGTGCCAGCGCTTGGATGCGCAGCTTGGGAAGGATCGAGATGACTTGGTCGTGGAAGGAGGGGTTCATCGATCTGCCTTTTTGTCTCAGTTCCAAGCCAATGGCCGGGAGATGCCGGGCGTTGCACTCCTTTTGTCACGAAACCGTGAGTGGTTTAGGCCGGATCGGCTCTGCTGCCCACCATCAGCATCGCCAGGCCGCTGCGCGCCCGGGACAAGCGCGCCTTCATCGTGCCGACCGGGACGCCGCAGATGGCGGCGGCTTCCTCGTGCGACATTTCCTGCGCGCCGACAAGGAGCAGCGCTTCCCGCTGCGACGGGGGCAGGCGCCAGATGAGCTGCTGCAGGTCGTTGATGTCCGCCTGGGCGTTCTGCTGCGGGTCGGCGGCCTCTGCCTCCTCGAACCGCGCCTGCAACGCCGTCGCTTCCCGCCTGCGCCGCCGGGCCTGCTCGTAGAACTGGTTGCGCAGGATGGTGAACAGCCAGGCCTTCAGGTTGGTGCCGGGCTGGAACTGGCTGATGGCGCCGAGGGCGCGTACGATGCTGTCCTGCACCATGTCATCGGCCGCAACGCGGTCCCGCACCAGGAACCGCGCAAAAGCGCGGAGGTCCGGCAGCAGCGCCACGATTTGGTGCCGGGTGTCGGCATCGGCTATGTCCATGTCCGCATCACCAATCAACTCGACTGCCCGCCTCATCCCGCTTATCCGGTCCACACAGCATCAGTGCACGCCGCTTGTGCATGAAAGGGACGACTCATGGCCAATCTATGTCGCGAGGACCTGATCCGGGCGCTGCCCTATGCGCGCCGCTATGCCCGGGCGCTGACCGGCAACCAAGGCCGTGGCGACTCCATGGTCGCGGACAGCCTGCGCGACCTGCTGGCCGGCGAAGCCGCGCTGGGCGACGCCCGGCACAGCCTTTACCACGCGATCACGCGCCGGTTCGACGGCCTGAGCACGCTCAAGACCAACTTCCTCACGGGAGGCTTGTCGCAGGCCCAGCGCCAACTGCTGCTGCTGACCTCGCTCGAAGAGGTGCCGATCCAGGCGGCCGCCGCCATCGTGCAGCTCCCCGCGGCCGAGGCGGAAACCCAACTGGCTGACGCGCGCGCCCACCTGCGGGCCGGCGCCGCGACCGACGTGCTCATCATCGAGGACGAGCCGATCATCGCGATGGACATCGAGGAGTTGGTGCAGAACTGCGGACACAATGTCGTGGGCGTCGCAACCACCGAAGCTGAGGCGGTGAAGCTCGCCGAGCTGCACAAGCCCGGCCTGATCCTCGCCGACATCAACCTCGGGATCGGCGGCGACGGCACCTCGGCCGTGGCGCGCATCATGCGTCACCATTATGCCCCGGTCATCTTCGTGACCGCTTATCCGGAGCGCCTGCTGACCGGGGAGGACCTCGAACCCGCCTACATCATCACCAAGCCGTTCGAGCCGCTTACCCTCGCCATCGCGACCTACCAGGCCGTGACCGGGGGCGTGCGCCTCGATTGACTGATCCGGCGCCAGGTGGCCAGTAATCGCCGGCAGACGCGGCAACCAAGTCCCTGCCGCCGCGATGCAAAGACAATTTTCCGGCTGACCCAGGAGTGACAGCCATGCACACCCTTCTGCGCGCAGGTCGCTCCTTGGCGCCGGCCCGCGCCCCCCGCATCTGCCTGTTGGACGGCGACGCGGCGCTTCCGGACCTCGAACGCGCGGCCTCGCTCGGTTTCGACCATGCGCTGCTGGCCGCGGCGCCGGCGGATGCGGGCGCGTGGGTGGCCACGGCGCGGCCGCTCGGCTTGTCCCTGCTGATCGACGTGAACGTGGATGAAATCCCGGTGGAGACCGCCGCCGGGGATGCCATGCCCGCGATGTTCGTTGTGGCCCCGGCCCCCACCGTCGATCCGCGGCAGCCGCCAAGCAGCGCCCATGCCGCCGTCGCCACCGTGGCCGACGCCGACGATGCCGTGCGCCTCGCCGAGTGGTGGGCACCGCGCATTGCGAAGCTGACCGCGGCCGGGGCAGCGGGCGTCCGGCTGCTCGGACTGGTGGGCTTGCCGGCGGCTGCCGTAGCACCTTTCCTGGTCCGCCTGCGCGGGCTGGTCCTCGACGCGGTTCTGTTCGCTTGGACGCCGGGCCTGGCCTGGGACAGCGTGGCGAGCCTGCCGGGAGATGCGGTCGATTACGTCGCATGCTCGCTGCCCTGGTGGGATGGGCAGGCCGACTGGATTTGGCGGGAGCTCGACATGCTGCGGCGCGTCGCGCCCGTGATCGCGCCCGCGGGCGAGCATACTGGCCAGTTGGCCGCCTTGCTCGCCGATGGCTGGATGCGCCGCCTGTCAAACGAAGACGGGGCTGAGGTCAAGCGGTTGAACGCCTTGCGGATGCAGCCGGCTTTCGGCGCGGGACCGGCCCGCTTGCTGTCCGGTTCCGGGCAGGCGGTGACGGCCTTGCAGCGGACGGACGCAGCCGACGCGCGGCAAGCCCGCCAGTCGGCGCTGTTCCTGCTCAACTCGGGCGGGGCGCCGGTTGCGGTCAACGGCGCGTCGCTGCTGCCAGGCGCCGGGTCGTTCGGACCGTGGCTGTCGGAAGCGTCGGGCGAGGCGTTCGACGCGGCATCGGTGCTGACCCTGCCGCCCGGCGCCCTGATGGCGTTCACCGCCCCTGCCCTGCCGCCGCCCAGCCTCCAGACGGCGAAGGACGCCGGGCAGGCGGCCCGGCAGCCGCGCCTCGCGGTCGAGGCGCCCTCACCCTGCGTTGATGGCGGCCGGTTCCCGTCGCGGCGCACCGTGGGCGACCTCGTCGAGGTCGAGGCCGACATCATCGCCGACGGCCATGACAAGCTAGCCGCGGTGCTGCGCTGGCGCGGCCCCGGCGAGGGGGAATGGCACGAGGTGCCGATGCGGCCCCTCGTCAACGACCGGTGGACGGCCGCCTTCCCGTTGCGGCAGCTTGGCATGCACCATTACGCCATCCAGGCCTGGCGCGACGCCTACGCCACCTTTGCCGACGAGCTGGCCAAGAAGCACGCGGCCGGCGTGCCCACCGCGCTTGAGGTGCGCGAAGGCGCGTTGCTGGTGGCGCAAGCCGAGGCGCGGGCCGCCCCCGCCGCAAAGGCGGCCCTGACCCAGCTCGTCAAGATTTTGGGTCAGCAGAAGGCCGACGCGCAGCGGGAAACCCTGCTGTCGCCCGAGGTGGCCGCGCTGATGGCAAGCGCCGACGACCGGCCGCTCGCCGCCATGCTCGACCCGGTTCCCGTGCAGGCGGAACGGGTCGCGGCGGGCTTCGCCGCCTGGTACGAGGTGTTCCCGCGGTCCATGAGCGACGACCCCAACCGGCACGGCACCTTCGCCGACGTGGAGCGCCACCTGCCGCGAATCCGCGACATGGGGTTCGACGTGCTGTACTTCCCGCCGATCCACCCCATCGGCCGGACCAACCGCAAGGGCCGCAACAACTCGCTGACGCCGGGTCCGGACGATCCCGGCAGCCCCTACGCCATCGGTTCCGCCGACGGAGGCCACGACGCGCTGCACCCTGAACTCGGCACGATCGAGGATTTCCAGCACCTGCGCGCCGCCTGCGCGGAGCATGGGCTGGAGCTTGCCATCGACTTCGCCATTCAGTGCTCGCCGGACCATCCTTGGCTGAAGCAGCACCGCGAATGGTTCAACTGGCGTCCGGACGGCTCGATTCGCTACGCGGAGAACCCGCCGAAGAAATACGAGGACATCGTCAACGTCGATTTCTACGCGCCGGGCGCGATCCCCGGCTTGTGGAACGAGCTGCGCGATGCCGTGCTGTACTGGGCCGGCCAGGGCGTCCGCCTGTTCCGGGTGGACAACCCGCACACCAAGCCGCTGCCGTTCTGGGAGTGGATGATCGCCGAGGTGCAGGCCCGCTACCCCGACTCCATCTTCCTGGCCGAGGCGTTCACCCGGCCCAAGGTGATGTATCGTCTTGCCAAGGTGGGCTTCTCGCAGTCCTACACCTATTTCACCTGGCGCAACACCAAGGCGGAGTTTCAGGAATACCTGACCGAGCTGACGGAGGGGCCGCCGCGGGAGTTCTTCCGGCCCAACTTCTTCGTCAATACGCCGGACATCAACCCGGTGTTCCTGCAAACCTCGGGCCGCCCCGGCTTCCTGATCCGTGCGGCCCTGGCCGCCACGCTGTCCGGCCTATGGGGCGTGTATAACGGGTTCGAGCTGTGCGAAGGCACGCCCATCCCGGGGAAGGAGGAATACCTGGACAGCGAGAAGTATCAGCTTCGCGCCTGGGATTGGGACCGCCCCGGCAACATCGCGGCGGAGATCACGGAGCTCAACGCCATCCGCCGGCTCAACCCGGCGCTGCACTCGCACCTGGGCGTCACCTTCCTGCCGTCCAGCGCGGACCAGGTGCTGTTCTTCGAAAAGGCGACGAAAGACCGATCCAACGTTTTGCTGATCGCGATCAGCATGGACCCGCGGTTCTCACAATACGCCGAGCTTGGTATCCCGGCAGCCTATGATGTGACCGATCTGCTCGGAGGTCGGCAGTTCCGCTGGACGGACCGTACGCAACGCATCACGTTGACGCCGGACCGGCCCTACGCCATCTGGCGGATTCGTAACGTAACCGAGTGAGAACGACCATTAGCACCTCCCTGTTGCCGGACGCCCCGCTCGCCGCAGCCCCGCCCGCCCCGGCTCAGCCGGCCGGGTCCGTCCCCGTGCAAACCTTGGCCCCCATCGAGGACCCGTCCTGGTACAAGGACGCGATCATCTACCAGCTCCATCTGAAATCCTTCTTTGACGCCAACAACGACGGGGTCGGTGATTTCCGCGGCTTGCTGGAGAAGCTCGATTACGTGGCCGAGCTTGGCGTCACCGCGATCTGGATGCTGCCGTTCTATCCCTCGCCCCGCCGCGACGACGGCTACGACATTGCCGACTACCAGGGTGTCCACGCGGATTACGGCAACCTGGACGATGTGCGGCGGTTCATCGAGGCCGCGCACAGCCGCGGGCTGCGGGTGATCACCGAGCTGGTGATCAACCACACCTCCGACCAGCACCCCTGGTTCCAGGCTGCCCGGCTGGCCCCGCCGGGCAGCCCGGAGCGCGAACGTTACGTGTGGTCTGACAGCGACGAGAAATACGCGGGCACCCGCATCATCTTCATCGACAGCGAAACGAGCAATTGGACCTGGGACCCGGTGGCCGGCGCGTACTACTGGCACCGCTTCTACTCGCACCAGCCCGACCTCAACTTCGACAACCCGGCCGTGCTGGAAGACGTGTTCTCCATCATGCGCTTCTGGCTGGACCTCGGCATCGACGGGCTGCGCCTGGACGCCGTGCCCTATTTGGTCGAGCGCGAGGGCACCAACAACGAGAACCTCCAGGAAACCCATGCGGTCCTGAAGCTGATCCGCGCCGAGCTTGACCGCTACGCGCCCGGCCGCATGCTGCTGGCGGAGGCGAACCAGTGGCCGGAGGACGCCCAGCAGTACTTCGGCGAGGGCGACGAGTGCCACATGTCGTTCCACTTCCCGCTGATGCCGCGCATGTACATGGCCATCGCGCGGGAGGACCGCTTCCCGA
>CAXTUO010000050.1:0-11157 GCA_964247175.1 uncultured Acetobacteraceae bacterium
GCGTCAGGCCGCTCGCCACCGCCAGCACGGCCGCGACCCGGCGCAAGTCCCCGGCGCGGGCGGCGTCGGTCAGCGTGGCCTCGTTCAGCGCGCCAACGGCGTCGAGTTGGCGCAGCGAGGCCAGCAGCGCCTCTTCCCCATCGTCCGGCGCGGCGTCGGGAGGCCCGGCCGCCATGCGCCGCCGCAGCGCCCGGGTAGCCGCCGGGTCGAGGTCCGGGCGCTGCGCCAGCACGTCGAGCAACGGCTCCGGAACGAAACCCGCCAGCGTTTCCATGGCGTAGGGCGTCAGGGAGGGGCGGCGCACCAGCGGGCCGTGCCAGTCGGGATGCGCCGCGGCTTGTTCGGCCAGGGCGTCGAGCGTCGCCTCCGGGATGGCGGCGGAGCCGTTGCAGAGCAGGGCGTGGATGGCCGAGCCGTCGCCTGTCACGGCGAGCGCGTCCGCCACGGCGGGACCAAGGCCTGGACGGCTTGCGACCGCGGAGGCGGCCGCGGGATGCGGGGGCGCTTCCAACAGCGCCAGCAGGTCCGCATCCGTCAGCAGCGGCGAGGCGCGCACCACCGGGTCGCAGACCATGGGGGCCGCATCCTGGGCCAGTTGCAGGATCAGCTCGCGCGGGGCATCCGGCGCGGCCTTGAGGCCATCGGCGACCGCCGCCCGCACGCGCAGGGCGGGGTCCGCGGCGAGAACGGCGAGCGTTTCACGCGCCTGCTCATCCGCAAGCGACGGCGCCAGCTTGCGGGCCAGCAGGGTCCGCACCCGCTCGTCCGCGTCCTGGCTGACGGCCTGGTCGATGGCGGGCGGGCAGGCGGGGTTCATCGCGACCGCGGCGCGCACGGTCACGGCCGGGTCGCACGCCAGCCCGGCCAGGATGGAGGCCGGGGTGAAGGCGCTGCTGCCGAGCCTCACCCGCTGCGCTTCCGTGTCCTGCCCGCCGGGATGGAGCGGGGCGTCGGCGGCGGCGGCGCTCACGGCATGGGTCTGGCGTGGGACACGCGCCAATGGCCGGGGCCGGCGCGCTTGGCGTCGTGCACCGCCTGGTCGGCGCGCTGCATCAGGCTGTCCAGCGTTTCCCCGAAGCCCGCGCGGCGGCTGGCGATGCCGATGGAGATGGTCATCGGCGCGTCCTCCGCCGCCGCAAGGTGCGAAGCGACGCGCGGGAAGCCGATGCGCAGCTGCTCCGCCCGCTCGGCCGCGGTCATCTCGTCCGAGCCGTCCAGCCACACCGCGAACTCGTCGCCGCCCAGCCGGGCGATCAGGTCGGTCGGGCGGAAGGTGCGGCGCAGCAGCTCCGCCGTGAGCGACAGCGCCGCGTCCCCGGTTCCGTGCCCCGACCGGTCGTTGAGCGCGCGCAGCCGGTCCAGGTCCACGACCAGCAGGGTGCCCGGCAGCTCCTCCCGGTCCAGGCGGTCGATCCGCCGGCCCGCATCCTCCATGAACGCCCGGCGGTTCAGAAGGCCGGTCAGCGGATCGGTCCGCGCTTGCAGCGCCAGCTCGCGCTGGATGCCCTCATGCTCCAGCATCATGCGGATCAGCCCGGCGACCGAGGCCGCGAGCGCGCGGTCGCCCGCGTCCCAGGCCGGCCCGCCGGCGTCGCGCCACACCACCAGCCCGGCGCGGTCGCCGAACCGGGTATAAGCGGGGCAGGCCAGCACCGCGCAGCCCTGCGGCGTCCGCTCCGCCGCCACCGCGTCGTCCCGGTCGTCCAGCAGCGCCAGCGCGTCGGCCAGCACCGGCAGCGGGTCGTCGCCCACCTGGTGCAGCACCGGCCACGGCAGCGGCAGCGGCTCGTCGAGCGGGGCTTCCACCAGGTCCAGCAGGGCGGCGCCCCGTGCGCCCGCGGCGCGCATGACCGCATGGAGGCTGGCCTCGATCATGCGCGGGGCGGTCAGTTCCTGCCGCATCTGGTCCAGCGTATGGTCCAGCACGTCGGCGCGGCGCAGGGCGGCGGCGGCGAGGAGGTCGCGCTGTTCCTGCGCGGTCACGTCCACGCCCACGCCGCGCGTGCCGATCCGTCCGCCCGCCGGGTCGAGCATCGGCAGGGAGGTGATCGAAAGGCACGCGGCCTCTCCGGACGCAGCGCGCAGCCAGACCCGGCGGCTCCGCGCGGGCGTCGAGAAGCGGAAGCGGTCCAGCGCCGCCTCTTCCGGCTGGATCAGCAGGGCGTCGGCCGCCTCGCCGTGCAGCGCGGCGGCGGGCCAGCCGAGCACGCGGTCCGGCGCCATGAAGGTGATGCGCCCTTCAAGGTCGGTTTCGAACAGCAGGTCGGCAGCGAGCAGGCCGAACTCCCGCCAGCGTTCCCGGCTGCCGGGCAGGCTGGCGCCCGGCGATCCCATCCGCGCCGCCCCGGCCTCCGTGGTTGTCACCGTCCCCATGCCTGCACCCCGCCTGCCCAACCGTTCGTTGATTAATCGTATCATACTTCGCGCCGCCGGGCGAAGGGCGTCATGAATTGACACCGGCGAACCGGCTGCGCATGGTCCGGGCAACCCAACCGGGAGCCGCAACGCATGTCCCTGACCAGCCTTCGCCCGGAGATCGAGCAGCTTTGGGAGCAACGGGACACCCTGTCTGCCCAAACCGCCGGCCCGGCGCGGCGCGCGGTGGAAGAGGCGCTGGCGGCGCTCGACGCGGGCGCGCTGCGGGTGGCGGAGCCTGGGCCGCAAGGCTGGGTGGTGCACGAGTGGCTGAAAAAGGCGGTGCTGCTGTCGTTCCGGCTGAATGACTCCGTGCCCATGCCGAGCATCGGGGCGCCGGGCTTCGACAAGGTGCGGCTCAAGACGGAGGGCTGGGGGGAGAACCAGTTCGGCGCCGCCGGCTTCCGCGCCGTGCCCGGCGCGGTTGTGCGGCACAGCGCCTATGTGGCGCCAGGGGTCGTGCTGATGCCGAGCTTCGTCAACGTCGGCGCGTATGTGGACCGCGGCACCATGATCGACACCTGGGTCACGGTGGGAAGCTGCGCGCAGGTCGGGCGGAACTGCCACCTGAGCGGCGGCGTGGGCCTCGGCGGCGTCTTGGAGCCGTTGCAGGCCAACCCCACGATCATCGAGGACGACTGCTTCATCGGCGCGCGGTCGGAGGTGGTGGAGGGCGTGGTCGTGGAGCGCGGCAGCGTGCTGTCCATGGGCGTGTTCATCAGCGCATCGACCAAGATCGTGGACCGCGATACGGGCGAGGTGTTCGTGGGCCGGGTGCCGGCATACTCGGTGGTGGTGCCGGGCACGCTGCCGGGGCGTCCGATGGCGAACGGGGCGCCGGGGCCGTCGCTGACCTGCGCCGTGATCGTGAAGCGGGTGGACGAGCGGACGCGGGCCAAGACGGCGATCAACGACCTGTTGCGGGATTGACCGACCCGCTCCCGCTGGCGCAGGCGCTGATCCGCTGCGCGTCCGTGACGCCGGCGGACGCGGGCGCGCAGGACGTGCTGGCGGCGGCCTTGGAGCCGTTGGGGTTCCGGGTGTGGCGCCTGCCCTTCGGCACGACCCCCAACCTGTTCGCGCGCCGGGGGACGGCGGGGCCGCATTTCTGCTTTGCCGGGCACACGGACGTGGTGCCGGCGGGGGACGGCTGGGACGGCGACCCGTTCGGGGGCGAGGTCCGGGACGGGGCGCTCCATGGGCGTGGCGCCTGCGACATGAAGGGCGCGATCGCCGCCTTTGCCGCGGCGGCGGCGGACCACCGGGGGCCGGGGTCCGTGAGCCTGCTGATCACCGGGGACGAGGAAGGGCCGGCGACAAACGGGACGGTGCGCGTCTTGGACTGGATGGCGGAGCACGGCCACATCCCCGATTTCTGCCTGGTAGGGGAGCCGACCAACCCGGCACGGCTCGGCGAGGTCATCAAGATCGGGCGGCGCGGCAGCCTGAACGCCCTCATCACCGTGCACGGCACCCAGGGCCACGCCGCCTACCCGCAGCGGGCGGACAACCCGGTGCATCGGCTGGTGCGCGCCCTTTCGGCGCTGACGGCGGCGCCGCTCGACGCGGGGACCGAGTGGTTCGAGCAATCCTCCCTGCAAGTCACCAGCGTCGATGTGGGCAACGGCGCCACCAACGTGATCCCCGGGTCTGCCTCCGCCCGGCTCAACATCCGGTTCAACGACCGGCACACCGGCGTTGGGCTGGAAGCCTGGCTGCGCGCGGCGCTGGCGCAGCATGCCGAGCGGTTCGATCTGGAGGTCGCGGTGAGCGGGGAAGCGTTCCTGACGGCACCGGGTCCCTTGGTGGACCGGC
Organism: uncultured Acetobacteraceae bacterium; assembly: GCA_964247175.1. Taxonomy (GTDB): domain Bacteria; phylum Pseudomonadota; class Alphaproteobacteria; order Acetobacterales; family Acetobacteraceae; genus CAHJXG01. The sequence continues at coordinate 4,231 of CAXTUO010000050.1, forward strand.
TGGCGGCGGTCGTGGGTGCGACCGGGGTCGCGCCGAGGCTTGACACCGGGGGCGGCACGTCGGACGCGCGGTTCATCGCCCGGCATTGCCCGGTGGCGGAGTTCGGCCTGGTCGGCGCCACCATGCACGGGGCGAACGAGCGCGTGCCGGTGGGCGAGTTGCGGGACCTTTCCCGGATCTACGGCGCCGTGCTGGCGGCGTTGGCGTGATGATGCCACCGGGGCCGAAGGCGCCGGCGCTGCGCCCGCTGCTGGGCATGCTGCGGCTGGCGCGGGGCCGGGTGGACGGGCTGGAGCAGTTCGGCGACACGCCGCAAGCGTTCCTGTCGAGCTTGGCACCGCTGCTGGCGTTCCCCATCGTGGGCGCGCTGCTGCTGCTGCTGTCGGACGGCCCGGTGAAGGCGCTGTCGACCCTGCTGGTGACTCTGGTGGTGCAGCTTGCCCCGGCGGTGCTGTCGCACGCGCTGGCCCGCTTCTGGGGGCGGGAAGCGGCGTGGATGCGCTATGCCACCGCGTTCAACTGGTGCCAATGGGCGCTGCCGGTCGTCGCCCTGGCGCTGCTGGTCGTTCTGCAGGCGGGGATGCAGGCGGGCTTGCCGGAGGACGCGGCGGACGCGGCGTTGCTGGCGGGGTTGGGCGCCTACGGGCTGTGGCTGAACTGGCTGCTGGCCCGGCACGGCCTGGGCTTGTCGCGCGGGCGGGCGGCGCTGCTGGTGGCGGCGACCAACCTCGGCACGGTGCTGCTGGTGGCCGGACCGGGGGTGGTCGCGCGGGCGCTCGCTACTTGACGGTTTGGATGACTTCGAAGCCTTCGAACTCCGGATGGCCGATGTAGAGCGGGGCGTCGCCGCGGTTGACGTTGCCGGCGTCGCGGTGGGCGGCGCGGAAGGCGTCCGACTTGGTCCAGCCCTCGAAGGAGGCAAAGTCCCGCCAGATCGTGTGGCTGGAATACAGCACGTGGTCGTCGCGCCGCGGGCCGCGCAGCAGGTGGAACTCGACGAAGCCGGGCACGCCGTTCAGGAAGGAGTCGCGGCTGGTCCACAGGTGCTCGAACGCCCCCTCCGATCCGGGGGCGACCTTGAAGCGGTTCATGGCGATATACATGCGGCGGGGTCCTGTGCGGTGGGGGTGGGCTGTAAGTGTGGTGCGGGCCGGGCAGGCGGCAAGCGACCGCGGGCGGGATTTGGGGGCCTCCAAGGGCGGTGTTGTCCCTGTGGGCGGGACTGTGGTTGGATCACCCTTGGCGAAGAAGACGCGGGGTGCGGAGCGTCACGCCATGAAAAATCGGCGGAGATGGGAGGCGACGAGGTCGGGCTGTTCTTCCGGAAGCAGGTGGCCGCAGGGCAGGGCCTCGCCCACCACCGGCCCTTGGGCCTTTGGCCGCCAGGTGGCAAGCACATCCCACATCTGGCCCACCGTTCCCTTCGCCCCCCAGAGCGCCAGCAACGGCGCCCGGATCTTGTGGCCGGCCGCGTCGTCGGCCCGGTCCATGTCGAGGTCGATGCCGGCGGCAGCGCGGTAATCCTCGCACACCGCGCGGATGGTGCCCTTGCAGCAGTACGTGCGGATATACTCGGCCATCGCCTCGGGCGTGACCGCCCCCGGCGTCTTGCCCTGCACGCCCAGGTGATCGCGCAGGTAATAGCCGGGGTCGGCGCTGATCAGGTGTTCCGGCATCGGCGCAGGCTGGATCTGCAAGAACCACCAAACGTATCGTGTCGCGAACTCCTTATTCGTGTCGTCGTACATGGTCAGCGTCGGCGCCACGTCGAGCACGGCTGCCTTCTGTACGGCATCGGGGTGGTCCAGGCACATGCGATGTACCACGCGGCCGCCGCGATCGTGACCTGCAACCATGAAGGTCAGGTGGCCGAGTTGCCGCATGACCTCGACCATGTCCTGCGACATGGCGCGGAACGAGTAATTGCGGCTCTGCGGGCTGTAATCGGGCTTGGACGAGTCGCCGTAGCCACGGAGGTCTGGAAGAACGACATGGTAGCCGGCATCCACTAGGGCCGGAGCGACCTTGTGCCAGGTGACGTGGGTCTCGGGATGCCCGTGGATGAGGAGCAAAGGTTGTCCCTCGCCCTTGCTCAGCGTGCGGATGGTCGCGCCGCTGGTTTGGATGTCCTGCGACTTGAACCCGGCGAACAGGAACTCACTCACGCCCTCCGGCTGCGCTTGCGGCAATTCCGGCAAGTCGGCACCGACCGGGGGCGCCGGCCGGGGGCTGGGAAGCTCGCGCGCCAGATTCTCCGGCGACGGCGGTTGCTGCGCGCGCGCGCCGCTGGCAAGCGTTCCCATAACGGTCGTCATGCCCAGTGCCGCGACAGTCCGGCGGCCTACGTCATGCGCCATCGGCGAAGCTCCTCGTTGTGCCGTCCAAACTCGTGGTCCAGGCTGCACGGAAACCAGCTTTGGCAAGCCGAGTGCGGCGCGGGTTGGCTCAAGAACTGGAAGTCAGGATGTTCCACGCGCAAACCCGACAGAAAGTTTCCGCCATCGCCGCGAGTGCGTTGCTCACCGCTGCCGGGGGCGCGACCGACGCTTGGGTTTACCTTGCGCATGGGCATGTGTTTGCGAACGCCCAGACCGGCAACATCACGCTGATGACCGTCTCGATCGCCAGGGCGGATCTTCCCCAGGCAATCAATCACCTCCCCTCCCTGGCGGCCTTCATCGCCGGGCTGTTCATCTCGCGGCGGATGGGCAGTGCGCTCAAGCAGAGGAAGCTGAATTCGCGCGACATCCGGCTCGGCATCGAATGCGTGCTGCTGGCGGCGTTGGGGCTTGCCGCCGGCGGCCTGCCTGATCACGTCATAACCGCCTGCGTCGGCTTCATCGCGGGCTTTCAGATCACCAGCCTTTCTCACGTCGGCGCGTGGTCGTTCAACACGGGCATGACCACCGGAAACCTACGGGGGGCAGTGAGCGCCTTGAGCAAGGCGCTGGCAGGCTCGGAGGAGGATTGGGCGCACGCGCTGCTGATGACGGCGCTTTGCCTGGCCTTCGCCGCCGGGGCCTTGGCCGGAGCCTGGCTGACGCCGATCCTTGAAGGACTGACGCTGCTGCCGGTCGCGGTGCTCGTCGCGGCGGCGGTTGCCGTGGCGCCCCGGGGGCTGGACCCGCTTCCAGGCTGGAAGGACCTGCATTGAGCCCGACGCCCATCCGAACAGGCAGCGGTTTTCCGCGGCATCAGAACTGGACGATCAAGCGCCCGGCGAATGCGTTCGCGGTCCGCGGCGAGGGCCCGCCGGAAACATCCGCGTGCAGGAACTCGGCCAAGAGGCGGAGCGGAAGCACAGGCCAATAGCTTGCCCCCAGGGTCCACGTTTGCTGCCGTCCGCCATGCACGTCCGCATCGGAAAGGTTGGACGCGGAATAGCGCGCCACCGCCTCGATCGTGCCCCAGCGTCCGTTGCGGGGGCTGAACCCTTCTCCGGACGATGTCGGCATCCACACGCCGTTGCTGCTGTTCCACCGCCGCGGCGAACCCAACAGCGTATAGGCTGCCTGCACATAGCCGCCGTCGAGATGTACGTTCGGCCGTCCTGCTGGACGGGCAACCTCGATTCCGTAATACTCCCCTTGTATCAGAAGGCTGCGCCATGACGCCGACGCTTCCACCCCGGCGACGGTGACGCCGCGGGCCAAGAGCGTCCCGGTCGAGACCGAGGGAGGGACCTTGTCCACCGCGATCTCGACCGTGTCCGAGAGGTTGACGCTGGGGCCGGCGCCCGTGGTGTTGGCGGGCCGCCAGACATGTTGCCCGGAGACGCCGACCTCCAGCGTGAGGCCGCCCGTTTGCACCGGCAGGCCAAGGACACGGCCCACGACCGCCCGCTGCCCGCTGTCGTGGCTCACCCCCGTCAAGCCCGAGGTCAACGCCACGCCGGCGAGCCAGCGCGGTCCCGACCCCATGATTTGGGCGCCCTCCCGCCCAGACGACGCCGCGATGTTGCGGGTCACGTTGACGATGGAAGCACGTTCGGCCAGGAATATGTCGGCTCCATTCTCCGTGCTCTCCATCGAGAACTGCGGCTTGAACACCCCCACCGTCGCAGTCACCGGCTTCAGCCCGATATAGCTTGCCTGTCCTTCAAGCAGCCGCGCCCGGCTGCCCGGCGAGCCGCCGAAATCCCAAACCACGCCCAGGTTGACCTGCCCACCGGCATACAGCTCCCCGCCTTGCTGCTGCCGCCGCAGGTCCAGCCCGGCTGCTTGTCCGCCCGGCGCGCTCTCGGCGAAGCTGCCGAACTCCAGGTCCGTGAGGTAATAGGGCTTGAACTCCATCCCGTCGCCGAGCCGGACGGTGATGGGCAGGTCTGCTTCCCGCAGGTCATACGACACCCCTGGGGCAATCGGCGCCGCAGCGGGCGGCGACAGCGACGGCGCAGCCGACGCTGTGCCGGACAGCAACGTAAACAGCGCCAAAGCGAGCCGCGTGCATTGCTTGTTTCCAAGAAGGGTCATGCCGCTGGCTCCGGGACGATGCAGCGTGGGCGAATGGTGTCGCAGCCTTCAGCCCGCCACAGGCGGTTCGACGTTGAACTACTTGCGTTCAATAACACGGGCCAGCCGCGCTTGGCGCAAGGTCAAGACGGATTGGGACGCTTGGAATGGGTTCAGTGACCGCGAAGCTGTGCAGATCGGCTACGCCCGGAACCAACGAACTGGCTTTCTGATGCCAGTGGCCCGTTGGGACGACCGGTGTCAGAGTCGTTTTTCGCGCACGGCCTCAGCCGCAAACGCTGCGCGTTTCGGCGACTCACCAACCCCGCGCGCATGCCGGTCAGCCCGCAGGGCTGCCGGGATGAGACGCACACCCGTTGCTGCAGGCTCCGCTTCAGCGTCAGACAACCATCTCAGGGCTTTGCGAGCCCGGCGGCGATCGTGGTCGATGCCCATTCGATGAAGACGCGCACGCGGGGTGAAAGCTGCCGCCCTTCGGGATAAAGCAGGTAAACGGGACTGGCCGTCGGCGGATGGTCTGCCAGCACCTCCATCAACGTGCCCCTGTCCAGCTCGTGCGCGACGCGGTAATGCGGCACCTGGACCAGGCCAAGGCCAAGCCGGGCCAGGCTGGCGTTCGCCGCCGCCGCCGACACCGTGACGGATACGGGAAGCGAGACCATGCGCACGCCGCCGTCAGTCTGGAACTCAAGCGGCATGACCGCCCGCGTCGCCGACGAGACGAAGCCGATCATGCAATGCCCATGGAGGTCATCGAGCGACTTCGGAACGCCGTGCCGCGCGAGATAGGCAGGGCTGGCGAAGGTGCCTTCGCGGAGCACGCCAAGCCTGCGGCCGACCAGCCCGCTGTTGGCCGGATTGCCAACCCGAATGGCGCAGTCCACGCCTTCGGCGACCATATCGACCAGGCGGTCGCCTTCCCCGATATGAAGCTGGATGTTGGGAAAGCGTTCGAGGAAGCCCGGCAGGCCAGGCAGCAGGTATTGCTCGGCAAACATGCTGTGGACGTCGATCCGCAGCGTCCCAAGCGGCACCGTTTGGGTCGCCGCAGCCTCGGCATCATCGATCGCCGACAGGATCGCCAGGCAGCGCCGGTAATAGTGTTCGCCCTCCGCCGTCAGCGTCACCGTGCGCGTGGTGCGGGCCAGCAGGCGGACGCCGAGATGCCGCTCAAGCTGCTGGACAGCTTCTGAGGCGCGCGAGCGCGGCAGGCCGAGGTCGGAGGCTGCCTGCGCGAAGCCGCGCCGCTCGACCACGCGGGCGAAGGTCCTCATGGCATCGATACGGTCCATTGGTTGTTCCAAATTTCCGGACAGTGAGTATCAATTCAAGCCTCTAAACGAGGCCAGTCGCGAGCCGTATGTGCTGGATCGGCAAAAAGGAGAAACCCCCATGTCTGACGCACAACGCTGTGCCATCGTCACCGGCTCATCCAAAGGCATTGGCGCCGCCGTCGTGGAGCGGCTGGCGCAGGACGGCTTCGCCGTCGTCATCAACTACAGCAGCGGCGCCCAGGCGGCTGACACGCTCGCGGCCAAGATCAAGGCGGCCGGCGGCCAGGCAATCGCCGTCAAGGCCGATGTGAGCGACCCGGCGGCAGTCACCGCCTTGTTCGACCAGGCGACAGAGGCGTTCGGCGGCGTGGACGTGCTCGTCAACAACGCGGGGATCATGAAGCTGAAGCCGGTCGCCGAGACAGAGGACGCGCTGTTCGATCAGCATATCGCCGTCAACCTGAAGGGCACGTTCAACGGCCTTCGCGAAGCGGCGCGGCGGATGCGCGATGGCGGGCGGATCGTAAGCTTCTCATCGAGCGTCGTCGGGCTGTGTCAGCCGACCTACGCCGTGTATGCCGCGACCAAGGGCGCGGTTGAGACGCTGACCCACATCCTTGCCAAGGAGCTGGGCAAGCGCGGCATCACGGTGAACGCCGTGGCACCCGGCCCGGTGGCGACCGAGCTGTTCCTCGGCGACAAGTCGGAGGAGCAGGTCGCGGCGGTGACAAAGATGATCCCGCTCGGGCGGCTAGGCGAGCCGGCGGACATCGCCCGCGTGGTGGCGTTCCTCGTCGGTCCCGATGGGGGTTGGATCAATGGCCAGGTGCTGCGTGCCAATGGCGGCATTGTCTGAGGAGGGCGGCCCATGAAGCAGATTGCCCTGGTCACCGGTGCATCAAGCGGCTTCGGCCGCATGATCGCGAACGCGCTCTCGGGGGCGGGCCATACCGTGTATGCCTCCATGCGCGGCCTTTCAGGCAAGAACGCGCACCAAGTCGAGGAGGTCGGCGCCTACGCACGGGACCATGGCGTCGAGCTGAGCGCCGTCGAACTGGACGTTCAGTCGGAGAAGTCGGCCCATGCCGCGGTGGGCAGGATCATCGCCGCACATGGACGGTTGGATGTGCTGGTCCACAATGCCGGGCACATGGTCTATGGGCCCAGCGAGGCCTTCACGC
>CAXTUO010000051.1:0-1673 GCA_964247175.1 uncultured Acetobacteraceae bacterium
GCCGGTGCCTGCGAACGTGCTGCCGCCCGCCGGGCCGGACGCGCTGGCCGCCGTCGAAGCGCCCCAGCCGGCCGTGGACCGCGCGCGGGCCAGGGACGTGATGGCCTCGGCGGCAGCGGCGCCGCAAACGCCTTTGTCCCAGAGCATCGCGACGCCCACCGGCGAGGGCGAAGCGCCGGAGCTGCAGCCGCCGCTGCACCTGCCCAACGCGGCGCCCGCCGCAATCAGCTTGTTCGCGTTGATCCCCAAGGAGCCATTCGGCTTTCCGCGCATCGCCTTTGTCGGCGCGGCGCTCTACCTCATCATCTTCGTCATGATCTTCAAAAGCTACGTCTTTGGCTGACGCGCCGGCCGGGTTGCCCGGCACGGTCGCGGAGACCGCCGCCCTGCTGGCCGCCGGCGGCTACATCGCCGATGCGGGCCTTTCAACCACGGTGCACCTGGCGCTGGCCATGCGCCGCCCGCTGTTCCTGGAGGGCGAACCCGGTACCGGCAAGACGGAGATCGCCAAGGTGCTGGCGTCCGGGCTGGGCCGGCGCCTGGTGCGGCTGCAATGCTATGACGGCATGGACCTGTCGGCGGCGGCCTACGAGTGGGACCACGCGCGCCAGTTGATGGCGATCCGCCTGGCGGAGGCCGGGGGCGACCGCGACCAGGGCCGCCTGGCGCAAAGCATCTTCTCCCGCCCCTTCCTGCAAGCCAGGCCGCTGCTGTCCGCCATCGACCCGGACCAGCCGCCCGCCGTGCTGCTGATCGACGAGCTGGACCGCGCCGACGAGCCGTTCGAGGCCTTCCTGCTGGAACTGCTGGCGGATTTCCAGATCACCGTGCCGGAGTACGGCACCGTCCGCGCCGCGGTGCCGCCCGTCGTCGTGCTGACCAGCAACCGGACGCGGGAGGTGCACGACGCGATCCGCCGCCGCTGCCTGTATCAGTGGGTGGACTACCCCTCTGCCTCCCGCGAGCGCGCGATCCTGGCCGCCAAGGCGCCGGGCCTGCCGTTGCGGCTGTCGCAGGAGGTCGTCACCTTCGTGCAGCGGCTGCGCGAAACCGACCTGTTCAAGCTGCCCGGCGTCGCCGAAACCATCGACTGGGCGGGCGCGCTGCAGTACCTGGACCAGACGGAGTTGAGCGCCGAGGCGGTGGACGAGACGCTGGGCGTCCTGCTGAAGTACCAGGACGACATCGCCAAGGTGCGCGGCGCCGAGGCGGGGCGCCTGATGGCGGAGGCGAAGACGGCATCCCTGCCCCCGATATGACGGCCGCGGGCCTGCTGAGCGCCAACGTCATGCACTTCGCCCGCCTGCTGCGCCGGGCCGGCCTGCCGGTCGGCCCGGCCGAGGTGATCGCCGCCGGGCAGGCCATGGAGCTGATCGAGCTCGGCAACCGTGCCCAGGTCCGGTCGGCGTTGCGCGGCCTCATGGTGCACCGGCACGAGCACATCGAGCTGTTCGACCACGCCTTCGACCTGTTCTGGCGCGACCCCAACGCCGGGCAGCACGCCGCCGCCCTGGCCCTTTTGGAAAGCAGCCCGCCCCCGGAGCAGCCGCCGCAGCCCGGCACCCGGCGGATCGCCGAGGCGATGTCCCCGTCCCGCGCCCAGCCGCCGCCCAAAGCCGAGGACGCTCCCCCTGAACTCGATGCCGTCATGACGGTGAGCGAGCAGGAGCAGC
>CAXTUO010000051.1:1683-10973 GCA_964247175.1 uncultured Acetobacteraceae bacterium
GACTATGCCTTCGACCTGTTCTGGCGCGACCCCAATGCGGGGCAGCACGCCGCCGCCCTCGCCCTGCTGGAGGGTGGCAGCCCGCCCCCCGAGCAGCCGCCGCAGCCCGGCGCCCGCCGCATCGCCGAGGCGATGGCCCCGCCGCGCAAGGAGCCGCCCAAGGCGGAAGAGACCCCTCCCGAACTCGACGCCACCATGACGGTCAGCGAGCAGGAGCAGCTCCGCAGCATGGACTTCGAGCAGATGAGCGCCGAGCAGGTCGCCCGGGCCAAGGCGGAGATCCGGCGGCTGTCTCTCCCCCTCGACCTGCGCCGCACCCGGCGGCTGCGCCCCGACACGCACGGGCCGCGCATCGACCTCGCGGCCACGCTGCGCCGCAGCCTGCGCCGGGGCGGGGAGATGACGGACCTGTCCCGCAGCGCCCGGGTGGTTCGCCCGCCGCCGCTCGTGGTGCTGTGCGACATTTCCGGCAGCATGGCGCGCTATGCCCAGGTGCTGCTGCACTTCCTCCATGCGGTGGCGAACGACCGGGACCGGGTGCATGTGTTCCTGTTCGGCACCAGGCTGTCCAACATCACCCGGCAATTGCGCTTCCGCGATCCCGAAGTCGCCTTTCAGATGGTGTCGCACGCCGTGCCCGACTGGTCCGGCGGCACCCGGATCGGCGAGGCGCTGCAGGAGTTCAACCAGCGCTGGGCGCGGCGCGTGCTCGGCCAGGGTGCCGTGGTGCTGCTGGTGACGGACGGGCTGGACCGCGACGGCGCCGCGGGCCTGGCCGAGAACATGGACCGCCTGCACCGCTCCTGCCGCCGGCTGATCTGGTTGAACCCCCTGTTGCGGTGGGACGGGTTCCAGCCCAAATCCGGAGGCATCCGGGCGATGCTGCCGCATGTGGACGAGTTTCGGACGGTCCACAGCCTCGACAGCCTGCGCGACCTGGTGGACCTGCTGTCCCGTCCGGCCCCGCCGCGCGGGCGCGTGCAATGGAGGGCTGCATGACCGAAGCCGAAGACGTGCTGGGCACCGCGAGCGCGTGGTCGCAGGCGGGCGAACAGGTGGCGATCGCGACGGTCACGGAAACCTGGGGCAGCTCCCCCCGCCCGCCCGGCAGCCAGATGGCGGTGACGGCGAGCGGCCGCATGGCCGGCTCGGTCAGCGGCGGCTGCATCGAGGGCGCGGTGGCCGACGCCGCGAAGCGCACCATGGAAACTGGCACCCCGCAGCTGCTGGACTTCGGCGTGACCAACGAGCGCGCCTGGGAAGTGGGCCTTGCCTGCGGCGGCAAGCTCAAGGTGTTCGTCGAGCGCCTGGGATGACGCCCGACCTGCTGGCCCGGCTGGAGCAGGCGCGGGCGGCGCAGCGTCCCGTGGTGCTGGCGACGCGCCTGCCCTCCGGCGAGCAGGTCCTGTTGCCCGGCGACGACGCGCCGCCCGGGCTGGCAGGGGCGGCGGAGGCGGCGCTACGGGCGGACCGCAGCCAAACGGTTGAGGCGGACGGGGCGCAGTGGTTCCTCCACGCCTACAACCCGCCGTTGCGTTTGGTCGTCGTGGGCGCGGTGCACATCGCCCAGGCGCTGGTGCCGATGGCGGCCGGCCTGGGCTACGGCGTGACCGTCGCCGACCCGCGCCGCGCCTTCGCCAGCGACGAACGGTTTCCCGGCGTGACCGTCAGCACGGATTGGCCGGACGAGGCGCTGGACGCGCTGCGGCCCGACAGCCGCACCGCGGTCGTCACCCTGACGCACGACCCCAAGCTCGATGACCCGGCGCTGGACCGGGCGCTCCACTCGCAAGCGTTCTACGTAGGCGCACTCGGCTCGCGGAAAACGCACGCCGCGCGGCTCGGCCGTTTGCGGGAACTGGGCCATGGCGAGGCGGCGCTGACGCGGATACGCGGGCCGGTCGGCCTGGACATCGGGGCGGTGACGGCGCCGGAGATCGCCCTGTCGATCCTGGCGCAAATCGTGGCGGTCCGGCGCGGGGCGGCGCCCGTCGGGTGATCTTCGGCCGGATTGCGCTGACCGACGCCGAGGGCGCGGTGCTGGCCCACACCCAGCGCCTGCCGGGCACCGTGCTGCGGAAGGGCGCGGTGCTGGACACGGCGGCCATCGAGGCGCTGCGCGGCGCGGAGATCGACAGCGTGATCGCCGCCCGGCTCGAACCCGGCGACGTGGCGGAGGACGCCGCCGCGGCCCGGCTGGCGCAGGCGTTGGAAACCCCGCTGGTCCACGCGTCGCGCGCCAGCACGGGGCGGGTGAACCTGGTCGCCGGGGTGCCGGGCCTGCTGCAAGTGGACCGGGCCGGGCTTGACGCGCTCAACGCGGTGCACGAGGCGCTGACCGTCGGCACCTTGCCCGAGGCGGCGAGCGTGGCGGCACGCGAGATGCTCGCCACCATCAAGGTCATTCCCTTCGCCGTGGCGGAGGACGTGCTGGCAGAGGCGGAGCGCGTCGCCCGGCTGCGCCCGGTGCTGCGCCTCCATCCGTTCCGCGCGCTCCGCGTCGGCCTGGTGATGACCAGCCTGCCCGGCATGAAGCACAGCATCCTGGCCGGCACCGCGGAAGCGACGGCGGCCCGGGTCGCCGGCCTGACCGGCGCCATGCTGCCGCCGCTGGAATGCGCCCACGCGGAGGCGCCCATCGCCGAGGCGCTGCGGACGCTGATGGCGCAGGGCGCGGACATCCTGCTGGTGGCCGGCGCCAGTGCCGTGGTGGACCGGCGCGATGTCGGCCCGGCGGGGATCGTGGCGGCCGGGGGCGAGATCCTGCATTTCGGCATGCCGGTCGATCCCGGCAACCTGATCTGCCTTTGCCGGATCGGCGAGCGCCCGGCGCTGGTGCTGCCGGGCTGCGCGCGCAGCCCCAAGCTGAATGGCATCGACTGGGTGCTGTCGCGCTTGTTCGCCGGGCTGCCGACGGACGGGGCGGTGATCGCCGGCATGGGCGTGGGCGGATTGCTGAAGGACACCGGCGCCCGCCCGCTGCACCGCGCCAAGGCCGTGGCGTCCGTTGCCGCCGCTATGGCGCCGCCAAGGGTGGCGGGCATCGTGCTTGCGGCCGGGCGGTCCAGCCGCATGGCGCCGCACAACAAGCTGCTGGTGCCGGACCGCGCCGGGCGGCCCATGGTGGCGCGGGTGGTGGACAACCTCCTGTCGAGCGCCGCGCGCCCGGTGATCGTCGTGACCGGGCACCGGGCGGAAGAGGTCCGTGCCGCCGTCGCGGGCCGCCCGGTGCAGGTGGTGCACGCCCCGGAGTACTTGGACGGGCTGTCGGCCAGCCTGCGCGCCGGGATCGCGGCGGTGCCGGAAACCGCCTCGGCGGCCCTGGTCTGTTTGGGCGACATGCCGCTGGTCACGGGACGGATGATCGAGCGGCTGATCGAGGCCTACGACCCCGACGAGGGCCGGTCCGTCGTGGTGCCGACCTGCCGGGGCAAGATCGGCAATCCCGTGCTGTGGGACCGTCGCTTCTTCCCGGACATCGCCGGGTTGGCCGGCGACGTGGGCGCGCGCGCCTTGCTGGAGCGGCATGGCGAATACGTCGCCCAGGTCGAGTTGGGCACCGACGCCGTGCTGCGCGACTTCGACACGGTCGAGTCGCTGGCGACCCTGCCGGCGCATCTCCGGCCGGAGAGTTAAGCCAAGGCGGAGGCGACCCAGGCCGCCCAGGCCAGCGCTTCCCGGTCCCGCCCGCGCGGCGCGACGACCTGCAGGCCTAGCGGCATCCCGTTCGGGCCGGTGCCTGCGGGCACCGTGACGCAGGGCACGTGCAGGCTGGTCCAGATGAAGTTGAACGCCGCGTCGCCGGTCCAGCCCAGCCCGGCCGGCGCTTCCCCCGGGGCGGCCGGCGTCACCAGGATGTCGAGGCCGTCCAGCATGGCCTCGAAGCGGTCCTGCAGGAAGCGGAACAGCGCCTGGCTTTCAATGATCGCGGCCTCGGGCTGCGCCAGGCCCCATTCCAGCCGCTCGCGCAGCGCCGGGCTGAGCTGATCGAGGGCCGTGGTCATTTCCCACCCCATGGCGCGGGCGCTTTCGCCGTTCATGATGACAGCATGGGCGGCTTCCAGCGCGTCGAACTCGGGCGGAAGCGCGAAATCGCGCACGCTGGCCCCGGCCCGGGCGAGCGGCCCGGCGATCCCCTCGAACAGCGCCACCGTTTCCGGTGCCGCGCGGTCCCAGACCGGCGAGCGGCACAACCCGATTCGCGGGCTGGACGGCGCACGGGCGTCGGGATCGCCTAGGTCGCGGCCAGACACCGCGCCCGCGAACAGCGCGCAGTCGGCGACGCTCCGGGCCATGACACCCACCGTGTCCAGCCCGTCCGACATCAGCTTCATGCCCATGCGGTTGATCAGGCCGAAGCTGGGCTTGAAGCCGACCACGCCGCAATACGCGGCCGGGCGGATCACGCTGCCCGCGGTCTGCGTGCCGAAGGCCAGCGGGAAGAACCCGGCCGAAACGCCCGCCGCCGAGCCGCTGCTGGACCCGCCGGGCGTGCGGGTGGGGTCGTGCGGGTTGGTGGTGGGGCCGGGCGTGCGGGTGGCGAACTCCGTGGTCACGGTCTTGCCGAGCACCACGGCGCCGGCGGCCTTGGCCCAGGCGACGCAGGCGGCGTCCGCCCGCGGGCGGTGCCCGCGCCAGATCGCCGAATTGTACTCGCTCGGCATGTCGGCGGTGTCGATCACGTCCTTCACGCCGACCGGCAGCCCGTGCAACGGCCCTGGATGGGGCCGGGCCGCCCTGGCCTGCGCGGGATCGAGAAAGGCCATGGCCTGCACCACGGCTTCCCGCGCGGCCAGGCGGTCGAGGCAGGCGTCCAGAAGCGCCGCGGGCGCCAGGGCCCCGGAACGGATGGCGCGGGCGGCGTTGGTCGCGGTCAGCGCGGCGGGGTCGGCCATGATTCCTCCGGTGTTCTGATTGAACCAGGCTGGCGCACCTCGGCGCGCGGGTCCATCTCTGTCGCGTGATGCAGCATGCTCCCGCCCCCATCAAGGTCGGCCGCACCCGGGACGGCACGGTGGCCTACTTCGTCGATCTGCCGCCGGAGGCGCTGCCCCCGGTGCTCGGGCGCGACCTGGCGGCGGCCTGGGACGCGGCGCGGGACGCGGCGGCGGACGCGGCTTGGGGCACCGCCCGGCTGTTCCGCTTCCGCCGCCCGGACGGCAGCGTGACGGACCTCGTGCTGTCGGACGAGGACGCGCGCTGCTGGGCGGGCGCCGTGGACGGGACGGTAGGGATGCAGACCAGCTACGGCCTGTCGCTGTGCCTGCGGCTGCTGGCGCTGGTGGACCTGCTGTCGCGGGCGTCCTGGACGGCGGAGCTGTTCCACATCGGCCGCACCGGCGCCGCCCTGCACCCGGCCTTGCTCAGCGCCGCCGCGACGGCGCAGTTGACGTCCGATGCGCGCTTCGACGAAACCGGGTTCCGCGCCAGGCTGGCTGGCCTGCCCGGTCCCCCCTCCACAGGAGTGCTCGCATGACGCCCATCCGCATCGGTTTCCCGAACGGACGGCTCGCTTTCGCCGTCGCCGTCACCTTAATGCCGATGCTGGCGGCCGGGTGCCAGTCCACGCCGCGGTCCCGGGCCAACGCCGCATCGACGGCGGCATGCCGGGCGGAGGTGGACCGCGTTTACGCCGCGCAGAACCGCGCCGACCTGTCCCGGCGCGACCAGCGGGACGCGCCGTTCGCCAGTAGCTACAACTCGGGCATCACCTCCCGCGGGCTGGGCACGCTGTTCGGCTTTGACAACCAGGTTTCTTCCTGCGTGAGCAACTCCAGCGACCCGGGCACCGGTGCTCCGGCGGCGGATCCCGGCAACGGGCCGACGTTCGAACCGACCGTGCGCTGATTCCCCGCCGTTGCCGGACGGCGGCGCGGGCCGTAAACCCGCCTGGCCCCCATCTTTGGCCTTACGCAAAGGAGCCGCCGCATGAGCAAGATCATCCGCACCGAGCCGAACAAGGTGCTGGCCAAGGCCGTGGAGTACCACGGCTTCGTTTACTGCCAAGGCGTGACCGCGCCGGACCTGAGCCAGGACATCACCGGGCAAACCGAGCAGGTGCTGGCCGAGATCGACGCCATCCTGGAAACCCACGGCACCGACAAGACCCGGCTGCTGCAGGCGCAGATCTGGCTGAAGGACATCCGCGACCGCGAGGCGATGAACGCCGTCTGGTCCGCGTGGCTTCCTGAAGGCGGCGCGCCGGCCCGCGCTTGCGTCCAGGCGCACATGGCCGACCCGCGCCACCTGGTCGAGATCATGGTTACGACATGCAAATAAGAAGACCAGGCTAGACCAGATACAAAGCAAGCGCGGAATCGCCCGAACACACCGCCCTGGACTCGGGATGTGGCAGATCAGGCTCACTGCAGCCGATCCGCCACGTTTCACCTTATTTCATTGCAGATCAATCGTATTTGGCCAATATTAGGATATCAGTCCTTTATTCGACCGTTATCCACAAGCTATTTCCGCCAAAACTTGCGACCATTGTAACCGTCCGCCCTGACGGGTTGTCATGTTTCGTCTGCTGCCGCTAACCAAACTTCACATTCGAACAAGTTTTGGCGAGCGTGAGGGCACAGCATATGGCGATTCCGACTGGCGGACGATGGGCAGCTGTGGGCCTTGTTCTGGCATTGTCCGCCCCGTTCGGCACCGGCTCGGCTGAAGCGGCGCAGGATTGGTTCAGCTATGCGAACGCAGTCAGCGCCAGGTCCCTGGGGACCGGCCCGGCGGCGGTTGCGGGCCGCCGCCCACGCTATGTCCGGGGCGGCAGCACGCTGCAGTGCGTGCCCTTCGCACGCGAGCGTTCCGGCATCGCGCTGGTCGGCAATGCCCTGACCTGGTGGAGCAAGGCCGCCGGGACCTATGAGCGGGGCAGCCGGCCCGAGGTGGGCGCCGTGCTGAACTTCCGGGCCACCGGCCGGATGAACCTGGGCCACGTCGCCGTGGTGTCGCGGGTGGTGGACAGCCGCAACGTGCAGATCGACCACGCGAACTGGTCGAGTCGCGGCGCCATCAGCCGGAACATCAGCGTGATCGACGTGTCGCCGAACAACGATTGGACCGCCGTGCGGGTCGCATTGGCCCAGGGCAACGAGTACGGCAGCGTGTATCCCACGTACGGCTTCATCTATGACCGGCCGGACCATGGCGTCATGGTCGCCAACACCGGCGTCACGCCGTCCGCAAGCGCCGATTCTCGCCCGGCGAACGAGCGCGTCGTCGCAAGCCTCGGCGCCACCCCGGACATCGAGGTCGCCGAGGCCGCCGACGAGCCGCAGCCGGGCCTGCGCCGGACTTCCTTCAGCCGCGCGCCCCGCATGGCCCATCGTCCGCTGGTCCTGACGGGGAGTGGGCAAAACAGCCGCCCTTACTTCTAAGCCGGTTTAACTGGGGCCGAACAACACGCCCGCCGCGGCGCCGGCGGCGAGCAGCGCCAGCGGGTGCACCCGCGTCGCCAGCACCGCCGCCGTGACGGCCAGGGTGATGCCGGCGGTGAGTACGCCTTTGGCCGTGGACGCTACGAGCAGCCCGGCGCCCGCCATGATCAGCCCCACCGTCACGGGCACCAGCCCGGCCTGGATTCGCCGCCGCCATGGCCGCTCCTGGAAGCGGTGCCACGCGCCGGCGGTCAGCCCGGTGAGCACGCTGCTCGGCCCGATCATGCCAAGCGTCGCCGCCAGCGCCCCCGGCAGCCCCGCCACCCGCCAGCCCACCGCCGTCGCGACCAGCATGTTGGGGCCGGGCGCCATCTGGGCGAGCGCGAACAAGGCCGCGAACTCGGACCGCCCCATCCAGCCGTGCTGCACCACGAGCCGCTGCATTTCCGGCAGCACGGCGCTGACCCCGCCCACGGCCAGCAGCGACATCTGCGCGTAGCCGAGCGCCAGGGAACCGACGTCGCCGCCGGGTCCGCTCACGCGGCGCCGCGGCGCTGCAGGAGGAGTGCCATGGGCACGAGGGCGAGCATGGTCGGCAGCAGCGGCAGGCGGGCGAGTGCGACCGCCGCGAACGCGACCGCCGCGATGGCCACATCCAGCGGCCGGCTGCGCAGCGGCCAGGCGATCTTGCACGCCGTCGCCAGGATCAGGCCGGAGGCCGCCGCCGCCAGCCCGGCAAAGGCGCGCTGCACGGTGGGCAGCGTGCCGTAGCGCGCATAGGCGCTGCCCAGCCCCATCACGACCGCCATCGGCACCGCCAGCAGCCCGGCCAGCGCCGCCAGCGCCCCGGGCAGGCCGCGGAACCGCACGCCGACCGCCACCGTCAGGTTCACGGCGTTCGGCCCCGGCAGGAACTGGCATAGCGCCAGCAGCTCGGTGAACTCGGCCGCAGTCAGCCAGCGGTGCCGCTCCACGATCGTGCGGCGCAGCATGGGAAGCGCGCCCCCGAAGGCAGTGACACCCGTCGCCAGAAAGGCGAGGAACAGGGTGCGGCTGCCGGGTGGGGCGACTTCGGGCGGTGCCGTGTGGGCCGGGGTCACGCTCATGCCGCACCGTAGCGGCGTGGGCGGCAGGCCAACAAGCCGAAGCGAGACGATGCCGGGCGGATCGGCTATGGTCGCGAAAAAGGAACGTTCGGCATGTCAGACATCGTTCGGGATTCGGGCCAAGCCTTTCTCGCCGCCCGCGACCTGCTGCTGCGGCACCGCCGGGACATCGCGGGGGCGCGGGCGGCGTTCCGCTGGCCGGCGCTCGACCGGTTCAACTGGGCGCTGGATTACTTCGACCGCATGGCCGTGGGCAACGACGCGCCGGCGCTGCGCTTCATCGCACCCGGCGCGCCGGAAACCAGCATCGGTTTCGCGACGCTGTCGGCCCGGTCGAACCAGGTCGCCAACCACCTGCGCGCGTCCGGCGTGCGGCGCGGTGACCGCATCCTGCTGCTGCTCGGCAACGTGCAGCCGCTGTGGGAGGCGATGCTGGCAGCGACCAAGCTCGGCGCCGTGGTGATCCCGGCCACCACCATGCTGACGGAGGACGACCTGCGCGACCGCTTCGAGCGCGGCGGGGTGCGCCACGTGATCGCCGCGGGCGAGCTGGCCTCCAAGTTCGCGGCCATCGAGGGCAGCTATTCCCGCATAGCCGTGGGCGGCGCGCCCGGCTGGCAGCGTTTCGAGGACGCCTACGCCGCCAACCCGGCGTTCACGCCGGATGGGGAAACCCGGGCCACCGACCCGCTGCTGCTTTATTTCACCTCCGGCACCACCTCCAAGCCGAAGCTCGTGCTGCACAGCCATCAGAGCTACCCGGTCGGGCACCTATCGACCATGTTCTGGATCGGCTTGC